>JABGSU010000022.1 GCA_018647605.1 Flavobacteriaceae bacterium
AGAGGGTTTTATGGTCAGATTATTGATGTTGACCCCCATATATCTTGGCGCCTTGTCTTTTAACACAACCTCCAAACTGAATTTTTTTTTAGAAGGTTCGGTACTAAAATGATCTGTTGCGGGTGCAGACCATTTGTGATCGATATTTTTGAATTGACAATATGCTTTTAAATCTCTAGCGACTCCCATATGACTCATGGCGTCTGATCGATTGGGGGTCAAGCCTATTTCAAAAACAGTATCGACTTCTATGTCAAAAATATCTTTACAAGGGGTTCCGTTTTTTAAATGGGCTTCTAAAACCATAATTCCATCGTGGGATTCACCCAAACCTAATTCGTCTTCAGAACAGATCATTCCGTGGCTTTCCTCACCTCGGATTTTACTTTTTTTAATCAAAAAAACCTTCCCTTCTTTATCAAACAAAGAGGTTCCTGCAGAGGCAACGGCTACCTTTTGTCCTTGTGCCACATTATGGGCTCCACAAACAATCTGAACTTTTTCACTCCCCAAGTCAACCTTGGTAACCCTTAATCGGTCTGCATTTGGGTGTTGTGAACATTGCAAGACTTCCCCTACCACAACACCTGCAAGGCCTCCTTTGATGGATTCGTAGGAGCTGATACCTTCAACTTCCAGACCCAAATCGGTCAATATTTCAGAAACTTGCTCCTTAGGAAGGTCTATTTTTAGAAACTGTTTGATCCAGTTATATGATATTTTCATCTAGAAAGAATGACTTATAAATCGTTGGCAAAGATAAGAATCTATGTTTAACCACATTTGCTAACTGATGTAATTCCATATGTTTTGATAGGCTTTCATTTTAGCGAGTGTTTGCCTTAGTGGCGTATTTTTTTGAGCAACTAAGTGTTGATCCTCCCTCAAGAGTTCCTGGGCGTCACTACGAGCAGTTTTTAGCCACTGATTGTCCTTGATTATGTCTGCAATTTTGAGTTGTAATACTCCGCTTTGTTGTGTACCCATAAGATCACCAGGTCCTCTTAACCTTAAATCAACTTCGGCGATTTTGAATCCATCGGTGGAGGCTGTCATGGTCTCCAATCTTGTTTTGGCTTCTGAACTCAATTTGTGGCTGCTCATTAGAATACAATAACTTTGGTCATTACCGCGACCCACCCGACCCCTTAATTGATGTAGTTGTGACAATCCAAAGCGTTCTGCACTTTCAATGACCATAACAGAGGCATTGGGAACATTTACACCTACCTCGATTACAGTAGTGGCCACCATGATTTGGGTTTGTTTTTTGATAAAACGCCCCATTTCGTAATCCTTGTCTTTGGCAGGCATTTGACCATGAACGATGCTGATCTGGTAATGAGGGGAAGGAAAGGCTCTCGAAATGCTTTCATAACCGTCCATCAAGTCTTTATAATCCATTTTTTCAGATTCCTGAATCAGAGGATAGACGATGTAGATTTGTCGGCCTTTTTTAATTTCATCTGCCATGAATTTAAAAATCTTTAAACGATTACTATCATAGCGGTGCAATGTTTTTACTTTTTTTCTCCCGGGGGGTAATTCATCGATTATAGAAATATCCAAATCTCCATAGACACTCATGGCAAGAGTTCTAGGGATAGGGGTAGCGGTCATGACCAGCACATGGGGAGGGATACTATTTTTACGCCAGAGTTTGGCTCTTTGCGCTACACCAAAGCGGTGTTGTTCGTCCACCACTGCCAGCCCCAGGTTTTTGAATTGAACTTTGTCCTCAATTACCGCATGGGTTCCAATTAAAATATCCAATTCACCAGATTCCAATTGTGTGGCCAATTGGCTGCGTTCTGCTTTTTTGGAACTGCCGGTTAATAGCGCTATCCGAATACCCATATCACCAATCATGTCTTTAAGGGATTGATAATGTTGTTTGGCCAGGATTTCTGTGGGCGCCATCAAGCAGGACTGAAAACCATTGTCGGCAGCAATCAGCATGACCATTAGGGCCACTATAGTTTTCCCAGAACCAACATCTCCTTGAAGTAAGCGATTCATTTGTTGACCATTGCCAATATCTTTTCGGATTTCACGGATCACTCTCTTTTGTGCCTCGGTTAATTCAAAAGGTAACTTTTCTTTAAAAAAATAGTTGAAATGATTTCCAACTTTTTCAAATTCAAAACCTTTAATTTTTTGTTTACGTTGTAGGTTCTTCATCAATAACTGTAATTGAATGAAGAATAATTCTTCATATTTTAATCGATTTTGAGCTGCCGTAAGAGTATTTTGATCTTTTGGAAAATGGATATTAATTAAAGCTTCATTTTTAGCAATCAGCCTGTATTTGGATCGTAATTCTTCAGGGAGCGTTTCAGTAAAGGGATTTTTAAGAGAAGCCAATAATTCTCCAATCATTTTGATGATAATCCTTTGAGAAATGCCTTTGGAAAGTAACTTTTCGGTACTGGGATAAACGGCTTGAAGCGCTTTGGAAAAGCCTTTATCAAAATTTTCAAGGGTTTCCATCTCGGGATGGGGCATGCTTGGACGGTTGGAATACCAGTTCAAGCGTCCAAAAATCACATAAGAAACCTTTAGTTTTAAACTTTCTTTAATCCACTGATGTCCTCGAAACCATACTAATTCCATTTGGTTCTCTCCATCGGAAAAGGTCGCCAACAATCGCTTGCCTCTTTTTTGTTGAATCATTTGGATTTTTATAATTTCTCCTTTTATTTGAATCTCCGAGGAGTTTTTGGGCAAATCCTTAATCTTGAAAAAAGTAGAACGGTCGATGTAACGATGTGGAAAAAAATGCAGCAAATCTTGAAATGTATGGAGACCCAACTCTTGTTTGAGAAGATTGGCCCGGCTGGGACCAACGCCTTTAAGATATTCTATGGGGGTTTGTAATACATCCATCTCTACCACTAAAATAATTGTTTTAAGAATGATTCATTTGAATTGTTTAAAACTTCCTTTAATTTAGGATAAAATAAAGTTAAATGTGAGCATTGGTGATTTCTGGAGGAGGAAGTAAAGGGGCTTTTGCTGGCGGTGTTGCCGAGTATCTGATACGGGAACAAAAAAGAAACTACGAACTGTATTTGGGTTCATCTACAGGAAGCTTGCTGGTAAGTCATTTAGCATTGAATAAAATTGACAAGATCAAAAAAGGTTTTAAGTCAGTAACCCAAGAAAGTATCTTCGATAATTGTCCTTTTACTATCAAATTTAATAATGGAATTGAAAGCATTGGTATTCATCATTTTAACGTAATAAAAAATTTTATAAAGGGAAGAAAAACTTTTGGCGAAAGCAATCGATTAAGACAACTCATTTTGAATAGTATAACCCCCAATGAATTTAAGTTGTAAAAGATGGCTAATAAGGAGGTTGTCATTACGGTATCTAACCTATCAACCAACAAAGTGGAGTATAAAAAAATGAGTGAATGTAGTTATAGGGAGTATATCGATTGGATTTGGATTTCATGTGATTATGTACCCTTTATGACTTTAGATTCTAAAAATGGTTGTGAATATGGTGATGGTGGTTTGGGAATCATCATTCCCATAGAAGAAGCTTTACGTTGTGGTGCGACAGAAATAGATGCTATTTTATTGAATACAGAGTTTTCTCATACCAACCGTATGCCTTCTAGGAATCCTTTTGATGCCTTAAGTACGATTTTTGGTTTTATGGCAGATAGAATTGAGGATCAAAATGTCAAGATCGGTAAGTTGATGGCTCACTACTACAAGGCCAAAGTTAATCTGTATTATACTCCTACTGTCCTGACTACCAATTCTTTAATTTTTAATCAAGAAAAAATGAAGTCATGGTGGAAATCAGGTTATGAATTTGCAGCAGATAAAACTCAAGAAAAAAACCATCTTGATTTGAATATAATTGATTAGAAATTTTCATGAAAGACACGAAAAAAAATTTGATAAAAAA
>JABGSU010000001.1 GCA_018647605.1 Flavobacteriaceae bacterium
ACGGTTGGAGATTTAATGAGCTACTTGAAAGAAAGATCACTGGATGAAAATACACTTATTGTCTATACCACAGATAATGGATGGATTCAATCGGAAAAACACAATCGGTATGCCGCCCGTTCCAAAAGAGCCCCTCATGAGGGAGGTGTGAGAACTCCAATCATGTTCAAACTCCCAGGGGTTATTCAACCTGAAGTTAATCATTCGACACTGGTCAGTAATATTGATTTAGTTCCTACTGTATTAAGTTTTTTAAACCTTACTGATGAAAGCCTTCCCGGTATAAATGTACTGGACAAAGAAAAATTAAATGAACGAGAAACCCTTTTTATTGAATGTTACAACCACGATATTTTGAATGTGGAAAAACCAACGGAGACGGTTTTGTATAAAATTGCCCTAAATGAAAAATGGAAATTGATGGTACCCAATGAGGAATTGGTGATTAGAGATTTTACAGATCCTCAAGCCCATTACTATGGGTTTTATTCAAATCAGATTCAATTATTTGACTTGGATCATGACCCTGAAGAGCAAATTAATTTGGCAAAAGAGCACCCCGAAATTGTAGCTAAAATGAATAAAGAAATTGATCAGTGGTGGCAGCCTGTGAATTGATTTTAAAAGATTAAAAACAAGAAAGATTGAATCAATTGGCCTTTAAAATGTATTTGAAGCCAGGCAAGGTAGAAGAATACAAAAGACGACACGATGAGCTGTGGCCCGAAATGAGGACTTTACTCAAAGAGGCAGGCATAGGTGCTTATCACATTTACCACGACCCAGAAACGAACTGTCTATTTGCGTTTCAGGAAACACTAGGGGGCGACTCTCAATCGCTGGGAGAAAACCCCATAGTACAAAAATGGTGGGAATACATGAGTGATCTTATGGAAACCCATCCAGATCATTCTCCACGTCAAATGGACTTAAAGAAAGTATTCTCTCTTTAAACTAAAAAGCTCCTCTTTTGGTAATAGAGTTGCTATATTGACTAGTTTGTGTTGTAAGAAAAATTATATTTCCCTGAACCTAAAAGAAGGATTGTTTTTTCACTTTGTTCCTGATGTTCCATAATTTTAGAGGCCAGTTTGGCATTGTCCAATTTCCAATTGCCTTCCGTCGGTTTGTTAAGAATAACATCGGAAGAAGTGTTGGCGGGAACGTCTATAGTCAAGTGTAGTTTTCCATTTTTTCGACTCCATTCCACCGCAATTTCACCATAATTTGAATCAAAACTGCCTTTAACGTTTTCAAAATTTTCATCAAAAATGGGTTCTATTGTAAATCGCTTATAGCCTGGAAAATCCTCATTGAGCTTTAACCCCATAAGATTGTTGTACATCCACTCACCTATAGCACCATAAGCATAATGATTAAACGAATTCATGCTTGGGTATTGAAAACTTCCATCAGGCTTGATACCATTCCAGCGTTCCCAAATGGTAGTGGCACCCTTGGTAACAGGATACAACCAAGAAGGATATTCTTGTCTGAGGAGGAGTTTTATGGCTTCTTCATTTTTTCCATTGTCTGACAATACATGACACAAGAAAGGGGTTCCTAAAAAACCTGTGGTAAGGTGCCCATAGTCATTAATATTCTCCACCAAACGTTCAACAGCAATTTTGGCATTCTCCTCAATAAGTAAATTGAATTGTAATGCTAATACATAAGCAGTTTGAGAATCAGAGACCAACATTCCGTTTTTAGTCACAAATTCATTGTTAAAAGCTTTAACCAATTTATCGTAGAGCTCACTATATTTATTGACATCATCTTTATACCCTAATGCTTGAGCAGACTTAATCAACAATTGAGTAGAATAGCAGTAAAAAGCTTGAGCAATAAGTTTTTTGCTGGTCACAGCTGAACGACCAGAATTGTCATCATCCCTTGAGAAAAATAACCAATCTCCCCAGTGGTCTTGTTTGATATACAAATTATTTTTTGAGTTTTGAGTCATAAAATCAATCCATTTTACCATGCTTATGTACTGGCGCTCAAGGGTTTTTGTGTCACCATAAATCAAATAAGAATGCCAAGGAATAATTGTCGCAGCATCGGCCCATCCTGTTCTTCCAAAAGAACCCTTGATAACTGTTGAGGTATTAAGGTTTAAATAGTTATTGTGCGGTACTACGCCTGGAACAGCTCCATCAGATCTTTGGTCATAAGTCAAATCAATCAACCACTTATCAAAAAAGTTTTTGACATCCATATTGAACCCAGCAGTATTAAAAAATGCCTGTGCATCTCCCGTCCAACCCAGTCTCTCGTCTCTTTGTGGGCAGTCTGTTGGAACATCTAAAAAATTTCCTCTTTGTCCCCATTGAATGTTTTCTTGAAGCTGATTGATCAATTCATTGGAAGTTGTCAATGAGCCTGTAAATTCCATATCCGAATAGAGTGCAAACGCCTTAAAATCATCCAAATTGATTTGATCTATTCCTTCAACTTTTAAATACCTAAACCCTTGAAATGTAAAAGTGGGATGATAAATTTGATCTTTTTTACCGTTGAGGATAAAGGTGTTTTTTTGCTTGGCAGCTCTGAGGTTGGTCGTGTAAAATTCTCCTGCTTTATCCAGAACCTCTGCATGATATAGGGTAACCTCTGTTCCTTTTGGAAGAGTTGATTTGAACTGTGCCCAACCCACTAGGTTTTGACCAAAATCTATAACCTTATCTCCTGAAGGGGTAATAATCAATTTTTGAGCTTTTAACACTTCCCTCTTTTTGATCATTTCATTTCTGGTATGATCCAATTTACCTTCATAAGGTTTTACAGACTGCGCTTTTTTGGAATTAGGGATTTTCTTTTTTGAATTTGACCAACTGGGATCATCTAAATTAAAATCAACCATTTCACCATTGTAAATTGATGAATTTTGAATCGATCCAAAATGATAATTCCAATTGTCATCATTAATAATGGTTTGCTTCGTTCCATTTTCAAAGCTTATTACTAGTTCAGCAATAAATGATAATTCATCTCCATAATCTGTTTTTCTCTTCCCACTATTGGGTCTGAAGTTTCTAAACCATCCATCGGCTAAAATGACCCCTAATCTGTTATCACCTGAAGAAATTAAATTTTGAACATCATAGGCTTGGTACTGTATTCTATTGTTGTAGGAAGTCCATCCAGGAGTTAGATAAGACTCTCCGACTCTTTTCCCGTTGATATGTGCCTCATAAATACCCCTTGAGGTAATAAATAACTGGGCTGATGTGATTTGATTATCAACCTTAAAGTCGTTGGTAAAGTACGGGCTGTTTTTTACCCTTTTATCTTCATCATCTACCCCTATCCATTCTGATTTCCAATTTTCACTGCTCATCATCCCTGTTGTCCAAAAACTGACCCCACTCTGTCTGGATCTAGAGGATTGGTTGGTCCATACTTTTACCGTCCAATAATATTTGGTAGCATAATCCAATGGCTTACCCTGATATTTTACATAAACTGATTCCGATGAGTTTACTTTTCCAGAATCCCAAACCAAACTTTTCTTTGAAAAAATCTTATCGGTTGCCACAAAAATGTGATAATGGGTTTGACTCAAATTGTGTTCATCAGATTTAATAATCCATGAGAAATCTGGATTTTGAGTATCCAAACCTAAAGGGCGCGTTAGCTTTTCAACCTCCAGTTGGGTGATGCTAATTTTTTGTGCTTGAACACAAAAAAGTGATAAGACAAATAAGAATGAATAGAGTGAACGCATGATATAAAATGGTTTTAAATTAAAATTTCGTGTGATAAAAAAATGTATTATATGGTGAATTAGCTTTATTCTGATATAATGGATTCATATCTTGTGGATTAAGTCAATTTAACTGTTGAACGTTTTGGTTGATTAACTGGGCTACTCCCATAGCACAGGCAAAAGAGGCAGGTTTTGCCTTGATTTTTTGTTGAGGGTATTTTTTTTTCAAAAGGGTCAGGAAAATTTTGTTATCCGAAAAGCCTCCGTCAATATATATTTTTTTGGGTAATGTTTCACATATCACATCAATTTGATTTGTGAGTAAATCGATCAACTCTTTCATCATTTGATAGTAGGCCGTTTCAAAGTTGGGAAAATCCAAATCATCTTTGGAGGGCGCTTGATGATTATCTAAATAATTCCAATGAAAGTAATTTTTTGATTTCGAATGGGTTCCCTCCATGAATTGTTCACTCCATTCTAGCCCTCTGTGATAAAATTTTGACTTATCAAAATGCGTGATCAATTTTTCGACTTTCAACCGATGTTCTTCCCCTAAGAATAAACGAGAGGACTTTACAGGACTTCCATCTATTTTCATATAGGCAGTTGCACCTGCATCGATCTGTTTTTTATCAAAAAGTGAATCGTTGGAAAAGGGATTAAAGTTGATGCACCATGTTCCTGTAGACAAAAGGATAAAGGATTCCTTCCCTTTCATAAGGTAGGTCAACAAAGCCGAAGAACTGTCGTGAATCCCTATACCAAAGGTAATTTCTCGACCCTTAATTTTTTTGGTAATGGTTTTTTGGGTTTCTACAAGAGGAGGAAAAAGACGATCAATGCCTTCCTTCTTCACCCAATGATGATAGTTTTTTTCTTGGTAATTCCACAAATCGGTATGACAACCAATACTGGTAAATTCAGTAAACATTTCTCCTGTAAAAATATAACTCAGATACTGAGGTAAATGCAGGCTGTATCGAATTTTCTTAAAAAGCTCAGGACGTTTGTATTTTAACCAATAAAGCTGTTTTCCTGAGTTGAGTAAATTTAAATTTTTAGATCCTGTTTGAGAGGCAAAGTCAGGTTCAGGGCCATAGTTCTTATAAAAATGGGTGAATGTATCAACCTCCACTGTCTTGTGATAATCATAAACTGGTGTTACTACTTGTCCCTTTTCATCCAAATGAACCAAAGTAGCTCCAAATCCAGAAAAGCTTACTTTATCAAATTCAAAATCTTTGGACTCCAACAAGTTTTCAAAACTTTGTTTCATCCAAGCAACAATCCCTTGTATGTTCTCGGCACTGTCACCGTCTTCGTCTTCTATTTTGACTAGCGTTACTTTCTCACGCTTCAAGATTTTATAATCCGCATCGAACAAAAAATATTTTTGATTTGTCTTGCCCACATCAAAAACCAAACAACACTGCTTTTTCATTATAATCCCGTTGATTTTGAATCAAGACCTCTAAGCTTTATAAGATTATTTCGAATGTCAAAAGTTCGATAGGCTGCAAGAGGATCCAATGCCCCCCCTTTTCTGTAAATCGATTCTTTGACCAATGGTCTTACATCTGTCCTAAAAACATCTTGTAATATAAATTGAGCTGCTGCGACATCATTGAGCATTTGGGCTGCTTTCAATCCGTCATAGTCCACCAATAGGGCTTTGGCATAGGCAATTTTGATGCTTTCTACGGACTGTAACAAATCTTCCATGGGATCTTTAAGATTGTGGCTTGCATCGATCATCCAAGACAATTCAGGATTTGATGTTTCACGCATACCTTGTACCAACTCGCAAAAAACCAAAAACAATTGATAGGGCTTGACACTCCCTACAGTAAGATCATCATCCCCATATTTACTGTCGTTAAAATGAAAGCCACCCAATTTATTCAAATGCATCAACACCGCGACAATTTGTTCAATATTGGTATTAGGAAGATGATGTCCTAAATCAACCAAAGTAGTGGCTCGATCTCCCAATTTTGAGGCCATAAGATGAGAGGTACCCCAGTCGGGTATGACCATGGAATAAAAGTTTGGTTCATAGGGTTTGTATTCTATCAATAATTTCCAATCGGAGGGTAAATGATTATAAATTTCTTCTAAGGAATCCAAAGTTCGTTGAAACGCTCTTCGAAAATTGTGCTGACCTGCAAAAGAGCTCCCATCGGCCAACCAAACCGTCAACGCCTTGGAACCCAATTGAACCCCATGGTCAATGACCTCTTTATTGTGTTGAATGGCTTGTTTTCTTACCGCCACATCAGTATGTGACAATGATCCAAATTTATAGGAATGATCACTGCCAGACTGATCCTGAAAGGTGTTGGAATTAACGGCATCAAATTTAATGTCTAATCCATTAGCTAAGTCTTTAACGGCTTTGTAGTCTTGGGGAATATCCCAAGGAATATGCAAACTGATGGCACCACTGGATTTATTCAAGGCATGAAGAATTCCCACGTCCTTGATTTTATCCTCCAAACTGGCGGGTTCTCCTCCATTTGGGAACCTTCCGAAACGTGTACCTCCAGTGCCCAAAGCCCAGCTGGGAATAGCAATTTGAAAGGCTCCAATTTCATCTACCAAAGCATCTAAATCGAAACCTTTTTGGGTTAATCTTTTTCCCAAATAGTCCCAATTATTTTCGTGCTCTGAAAGCTGTTGTTCGTTAAAAGCCTTTAATTTATTTGGATCAAACATGATTTTGATATTTTATCTCATGAAGGCATTGGCAACCCCTCCATCAACATTTAAAGTATTTCCAGTGCTTTTATCTAAAATCGCCAAAAAGGCAAAAACACCATTGGCAATATCCTCTGGTTTTATGATTTTGTTGAGTAAATTCCTCTTAGCATAAAAAGCAGGCAGTTCTTTTACGCTAATACCGTGAGCTTTTGCT
>JABGSU010000023.1 GCA_018647605.1 Flavobacteriaceae bacterium
GCATCAAAGATTATATTAGCTTCCTTTCCTGCTTGGTTATTTTGTTGCCTATCAAATGCATTTTTAGGAAAATGATTAAAGTCAATTTTTAGATAAGCGTCCTTTCTAATTTGTTTACCATCTACTGAACCATAGTTAAATCTTAAAACATAGCCTCGCTTGACTTTTTTGTTGGGGTCTATAAGGCTAACGCTTTTGGGTTTTGCCTGAACAAGATTAAGAATCTTTTTGTCGATAATAGTGGTTTTTTTAGTGGTAGTAAAATATTTACCACTAATATACCACTTATTTTTTGAAACCTATAGAAACTTATTGAAACCTATAAAGATATATATAATAGGAGTTAGTAAGGTAATTGAAACTCCCTGAAACCTATACTTACTTCCCAATACAAAACTTACTAAAAATATTTCCGAGTAACTCATCATTTGTGATTTCTCCAGAAATTTCTCCAAGAAAATGAAGGGCCTCATTGATGTCAACGCTAAGCAAATCCCCACTCAACTCATTTTCAAGACCCATTTTAATATTTATTATTGATTTTAGTGCATTCTGAAGTGCTTCATAATGCCTTGCATTGGAAACGACAACATCTCCCTGAATAGCGATATTGTTTACCTGCCTAAAGAGTATTTCTTTCAACTGGGCAATCGATCGGGTATCAAAAGTTGAAACACCACAAAGGGCATCATAAGAGAAATGAGAGGACTGTTTTTTTAATTCAGAGATTAAAGAAGTCCCTTTTAGGTCTCCGATCAAATCTATTTTATTTTCAACCAAAACGATAATTAAATCTTTTCTTTTAAATTCATTGAGTGCGGTAATTATTTCCGAAATATCTGTGTCATTGGGATCATAGAGATAGAGCATTATTTTGGCTTGCGCCACTTTTTCTTTTGCTCTAGCGACTCCCACTGCCTCGATCTGATCTTGGGTTTCGCGAAGCCCTGCGGTATCAATAAACCTGAATTGAATCCCTGACAAGGTCAAAGTATCTTCGATGGTATCTCGGGTAGTACCTGGAATATCTGAAACAATGGCTCGCTGCTCGTTCAACAAGGCATTTAGTAGTGAAGATTTTCCAGCATTCGGCTTTCCTACTATGGCCACAGGAACGCCTTTTTTGATCACACTGCCATATTGAAAGGAATCGAGTAAAGATTTGATTTTTGATTGCAACTCCTCAAGCAAAAGGTTTAAGGCAGTACGATCGGCAAAAGCCACATCTTCTTCAGAAAAATCCAATTCTAGAGTGATCAGTGAAGCAAAATCCATTAGTTTTTGCCTTAAATGAGCGATTTCGGCAGTATATCCTCCCCTCATTTGGTTCAGAGCCACCTCGTGTTCTGCTTTACTTTCCGATACAATCAAATCGGCAACTGCTTCGGCTTGGCTCAAATCCATTTTCTGATTTAAAAAAGCACGGAGGGTAAATTCTCCAGGCTTTGCTGGCTGAGCTCCCAAAGAAATAAACAACCGTAAAATTTCTTCCTGTATAAAACTAGAACCATGACAAGATATTTCAACCACATTTTCACCAGTGTAAGAATGAGGAGCTTTAAAAATACTTACCAAAACCTCGTCAATGGTTGCGCCGTCCCAGTTAAGTAATCCCAAATGAACAGTGTGGCTCTTTTGTTTTTTCCATTTCTTGGGGGATTTCGCCTTGAAGCATTGAGAGATCATTGCTATGGATTCACTCCCCGAAATCCTAAACATACTGATAGCAGCACTCCCACTACCTGTGGCTTTTGCAATGATGGTTCCCTGATTAATCATTTTTTGAAATTATATTGTATTTTGCTTCGAAATAATAAATCAATTAAACAAATTTTAGGAGTTTATGACTTTAGGTCGTAGCTCCCTTTTTTAATTTTTGAGTTACCGTAAGTCTCTTTTTGTGCAACCGGTGTTCATAGTTTTTCCAGAGATTTTGAATCGAACTGTTTTCCTCCAACTCCGGGTTGGTCTCAACAATATGATACCCCTGCTTATTGAAGGTTTTTTGCATTTCATTAAAAATGATTGCAGTCACGCCTTTATTTTGATATTTGGGATGAACGCCAATAAGGTAAAAAGAAGCCCTAGAATTAAAATAAAGTGCCTTCAACAAATATATAAATCCAAAGGGAAACATTTTGCCGTTGGCTTTTTTTAGGGCTTTGGTAAAAGAGGGCATGGTTATACAAAAAGCGATCAATTCATTGTTCTGATTTGCAATACACTTGATAAATTCTGGATGAATATAACGAAAATACTTCTCCTTATACTGCTGAATTTGGTGCTTTTGAATGGGAACGAAAGTTTGTAGTTTGCCATAGGTCTCTTCAAGCAAAACAAACATTTTTTCAACATAAGGAATAATTTCTTTTTTAGATTTAAAATCCAAAATTTTCAATGCATATCGTTCCAACATCAAATCCGAAAACTTTTTAATCTTCTCAGGCGATGCTTCAAAAGAACTGAGCTTAATTTCATACTCCACCCAGACAGCGAGGTCTTCGTATCCCAGATTTTTAAAATGGTCGTAATAGTAAGGTGCATTGTACCAAGTAATCATAGTATTGCTTTCTTCAAAACCTTTGACCAACATACCCGCTTTATCCATATTGGAGAAACCCACAGGCCCTTCAATAAAGTCCATCCCATTTTCAAGTCCGATGGCGTGTGCTTTTTCCATCAAGGCCTTCGTAACATTCATATCATCGATCACATCAAACCAACCAAAACGAACCTTTTTCTTTTGTAAGGTATTTACCTCAATCCAGTTAATCATAACCGCAATTCTACCAACAATTTCCCCCTTTTTAAAAGCAAGGAAATAATGCGCTTTTGCATTTTTAAAAACGGGGTTCTTCGCTTGGTCTAAAGTGTCAATTTCTTCACTGATTATAGGAGGAGTCCAATAAGGATTTTTGGAATAAAGGAAAAAAGAAAATTCGACAAACCTTTTCAGGTCTTTTCTAGAGTGAATTTCAACAATGTCAATTACTTCTTTACCCATCTATTAGTTTCTTTTTGCTTTACGAGCTCTTTTCTTTTCGGCCTTACTGTTTTTCTTCATGGTTTTTTTCAATTCCTTTTCCTCCTCTTTAGATTTGTTATATTCAATCTCAGCCGCACTGATAAAGCTTTTGTGGAAATTCAATCGATAAGATACACCTAAATTGATAAAAAGCGCACTGGGACGGGTGTTGGTATTTACCCCTAAAGAGCCTTCAATTTGAATGTTGTCGGAAAATAGATAGGCCGCTCCCGTTCTAAAAATCTGATCCTTGTAGCGCTCGGAAAAAAGCCCTTCATTTTCCAAATATACAGACCACAAAGGATGGAAGGTATGCGTGAGGGTTAGAATATAGCTTTTGGCTGTTTGTTCCGTCAAATAGCGGTCATAAATAAAATTTGTAACAAAAACCCAAGTGCCTAAAAAATGGGATTGAGAGGCCAAAACCCCTCTTAGAGACAATAAAGGTTCTTTATCAGTGGGAGTATTCAAATTTTGAAAAAAAATAGGTCGATACATCAGATCATAAACATCTCCAAAAGGGTAGGGGTGGTTTTTATCAAAAATAAAATTCCCTCCAGCAGTTAGGGATACGGCCGGAATCAAATGCTTTAATTTAAATCCGTTATTCGCTTTCCAGCTGTAGTTGTTTACTTCTGTCTCTTTTTTGAAGGGATCGTAAATTAAATACTTGACCCCTAAAAAATTCTGAAGAAACCCCTTTCTTTCCGTAACAATATCTTGACTCGATATTTTATTAGTCAATTTATCAAACATAAACGAACCTTGATAGGTCAATTCTAATCGTTCCGACAAAAATCCCCATCGCAAAGACAGAAAGGCGATCTTTCCATTAACCGTTGAATAATTGTATCCCTCGTGTTTGTATTTTCGATATTCAAAACCACCTTCAAACTGAATGATTCCTTTTCCTACTGCAAAAGCTCCTATAGAGGCACCAGGTCGATTAGAATTGATCTGATCCGTATATTGGGCTTGAATCAAGCCAGTTAAAAAAATAAACAACAGCGTGGGTCGCCTTAGCATTTAGAATTTTTTTGCAAGATAAATCTAATTTTATTTCTAAGACTTAGGCGCTTTCAAAAACATCACAATAGTCATAAGTTTTAATTACTTTTGAAGCTAAATACCTAATCTAATTATTGTGATCGGACTGCTTAAGTTT
This sequence comes from Flavobacteriaceae bacterium, assembly GCA_018647605.1. Taxonomy (GTDB): domain Bacteria; phylum Bacteroidota; class Bacteroidia; order Flavobacteriales; family Flavobacteriaceae; genus UBA8316. The sequence continues at coordinate 4,191 of JABGSU010000023.1, forward strand.
TTTTTGATTTTGACGGTTATCGTCTATATCTTTAGATTCATCTCCCCTTTTTTTATCAAATATTTCATCAACCGTTTGTCCAAAAAAATGAAAGATTTTGAACCTAACGATTTTTCTTCTCCCCCCAAAAATCAGACTAAAAAACCCAAAAATGAAATGGGAGAATACATAGAGTATGAAGAAATTGATTGAGTTGTTTTTCAACAAACAGACCTTATGGCACTTAGCTGTTATCTTTGGCTTTGGTTTATTTTCTGTTTTGTTTTTCTATCCCGTCATGTCTGGCAAGTCGCTCATTCAGTCCGACATTAGCCAATATACCGCTATGTCCAAACAACTACAGGACTATCGAGAAAACAACGACGAGGAAATTTACTGGATCGACAATGCCTTTGGAGGAATGCCAACCTACCAATTGGGCGCACGCTACCCCTACGATTTTTTGACCCCAATTCACAAGGTTTTTCAATTGATTCCACAACCGGCAGAAATTTTATTCCTCTATCTTTTCAGTGCTTACCTTTTTTTACTAATCATCAAAATGCCCATTCCCATTGCCGTTTTTGGTGCTTTGGCCTATGGACTCTCTACCTATCTACTGATCATTTTACAGGTGGGACACAATACCAAAGCCCAAGCATTGGCCTATATGCCATTGGTCATTGGCGGTATGTACATGATCTTAAATGAAAAACGTTTTTGGGGCTTTGCTCTAACAGTAGTGGCCTTGTCAATGCAAATAAGAGCTAATCATTATCAAATGACCTATTATATGCTCTTGTTGATGTTGGTTATCGGTGTAGTATATGGTATTCATGCAGTGAAGACTAAAGCCGTTAAAAGTTTCATACATCAATCCCTCTTACTTTTTTTGGCGGGTATCATGGCTTTAGGACTCAATGCTCCTCCGCTATTGGCTACCGCAGAATACACCCAATTCAGTACCAGAGGAAAGAGTGAATTAAAATTAAACCCGGATGGAAGTACCAAGGAAAGGAGTAGTGGGCTCTCAACCGATTATATAACCCAATTCAGTTACGGAATTTTTGAGAGCCTTAACCTTTTGGCTCCCAGGATTCAGGGAGGAGGATCTTCCGAAAATTTGGGAGTAAGTTCTGAGCTATATGAATTTCTGATTCAAAAAGGATTGTCGAGTTCACAAGCCAAAAGTTTTGTCTCCAATGTTCCAACCTATTGGGGAAGTCAGCCCATATTAGAAGCACCCGCCTATGTCGGGGTTACCGTTATTTTTATCGCCTTTTTGACTCTGTTCTTGGTTAAAGGGCGATTGCGTAACGGACTTTTAGCAGGGATCATTTTGTCTTTATTGTTATCATGGGGAAAAAACTTATCCTTTTTAACACAATTTTTTATTGATTATTTCCCACTCTACAATAAATTTCGAGCTGTTAGTTCTATTCAGGTAATTTTAGAGTTTTGTTTTCCTGTATTGGCTTGCTTGGGACTTTACCGTCTATTTCAAAAACCAGAAAAACTAGAGGCCAGCAAAATTCTAAAGCCAACAGCAGCCTTTGTTATGGCTTTGCTAATTCTGATTTTTTCAAAAGGATTTTTAGATTTTTCTGGTGCTATGGATTCCTACCTTAGGGATGCTTATGGATCCATATTAATGGATCAAATTGTAGTAGCGCGAAAAACGATTTTCAATTATGATTTGATTAGGGCAGTTCTGTATTGCTTGGTCATTGGGGCGCTATTATATTACTTTACTCAAGGAAAACTTTCCAAAAAAATAACACTTGCCGCTTTGATTGCTCTAATGATGTCCGATCTTATTGGTGTATCTCAACGCTATATAGACAGAGATCTGTTTGTAAGCCCTAGACAGAAAAAAAACTTGTTTCAAGCCAAAAAGGGGGATAGATTTATTGCAAAAGACACCACTCGCTTTAGGGTCTATGAACCAGGATTAAATCTTTCTGGGGCAAGAACCTCCTATTTCCACAATGCCATTGGAGGCTATCATGGAGCCAAACCTAGAAGATATGAAGAGTTGTTTGACTTTTTCACCACCCACCAAATTGCTGGTGTGATGGACATCCTCAATGTCAAATATCTGTTGACTCAAGAAAAAAATGAACAAAAAGTAATTCAAAATCCAAATGTAATGGGTGTTGCTTGGCCCGTGGATTCCCTTTTGATAAAAGAAAGTGCCGATGCTGTCCTAGAGTCAATGAAAACAATTGACTTTAACCGACAAGCCGTGGTTTTAAAATCCGAGTTTCCATCCGAATTACCATTAGTTTACAACGCCAAGCAGTTAAAAAATATTGAATTGGTGCAATACCATCCCACGCATCTGATATACGATTTTGAAGCTGATGAAGAACAACTCATCGTTTTTTCAGAAATGTACTATCCCAAAGGTTGGTCAGTAACCATCGACAACCAAAAGGCCAGTCTATTTCCTGTCAATTATATTCTGAGGGGATTAAAGGTACCTTCGGGTAAGCACAGCATAGTATTTCGTTTTGACCCCCCTGTTATTCAAACAGGAACTAATATTCGACTAATTTCTTTATTGATTTTTGTTTCAATTATATCCTTTTTTGGGTATCAAAAACTTAAAATCAAACCTATACCAAAAAGATAATGGGAATTATAGCCAAGCAATCATTTTACAACAGCATCAGCATAGCTTTGGCATTTTTGATTGGTGCAATCAACACAGTCTATCTCTATCCAACCCACATGGGGAGCAAACTTCAAGGATTGGTTGTTGCTTTGTTGGCCCTGTCCAATTTGGTACAACCTTTTATATCCTTTGGTGTTCAGCATGCTGTTATTAAATTCTATAGCAGTTGCAAAACCAAAGAAGAAAAAGACAGACTTTTGAGCTTTTCACTTTTTGTTCCACTCTTGGTTTTTTCTCTGCTCTTGATCAGCTGCTTTTTTTTGCAGGAAGAAATAACCACTTTTATCGCTACTAAAAATCAAGAAATAGGAAAGTATGCCTATTTGATTCTGACTGTAGCCTTTTCCACTGCTCTTTTTGAAGTGTTTTACAATTGGCTCAGAATACAGTTGTTTTCTGTTTTTGGAAATTTCCTAAAGGAATTTTTCCCGAGGGCTTTGATTTTTGTACTTCTTTTGATTTACTCCTATGGAGGATTGGACCTTGATGAATTTATTATGGCCCTGATCTTCGGTTACTATTTAAGATTGTTTATGGTCATCGTCTATAGTTTGGTCAAATACACCCCTAAATTTACTTTGTTATTACCCCAGCAGTTCAAATCCATTTTACGATACAGTCTTTTAATTTTTATGTCTGGTACTGCAGCAAGTTTAATTTTGGATATTGACAAATCCATGATCTCCAATATTTTAACAGTAGAAAATGTTGCCTATTACAGCGTAGCCATATTTATCGCCGCAGTGATTGAATTCCCTGGGAGAGCGATGTTTCAAATCATCAGTCCGTTGGTAGCCCAAGCAATTAATGAAGACGATGCATCAACCTTACATAAGCTATTGAAAAAAAGCGCAAACAACCTACTTTTAGTTTCGGGACTGTTGTTTTTACTAGTCAATTTAAACCTCAATGATTTCTATGCTTGGGTTAATTTAGGAGACTATACAGTAGCATTGGAGGTCGTTCTCATAGTTTCTGTAGGTAAGATTTTTACCATGTCCATGGGGTGTATAAACAACATCATCACCAATTCAAAATATTACAGCTATGTGTTTTGGTTTTCAACAGCTTCTGCGGTTTTAGCCGTAATTCTTAATCTTTACTTTATTCAGTGGTATGGTATAATTGGGGCAGCCTACGCTACCCTAATGGTAATCGTGATGATTAATTTTTTAAAGATTCTATTGGTTCAAGTCCGGTTTAAAATCAATCCCTATAGCAAGCAGACTTTTTATACATTGGGGATCATTCTACTACTGTACTTTTGTATTTCTTGGATACCATTTGACTTTACTCCCTTTTTCTCTTTGGTATTAAGATCTTTATTTATAGGAACTGTTTTTGCTATTCTGGCCTACTTCCTAAAGCTTACAGGAGACATTCAAGCGTTTTTGAGTAAACTACTACCTTCTGTAAAAAAGGCTTAAAGTGAAAGCTTTTGAGAAAGGTATTGCCCAGTAAAGGAACTTTTGACAAGTGCTACTTCTTCAGGTGTTCCCATAGCTAACAATTCCCCACCATTTTTTCCGCCCTCTGGCCCCAAATCAATTAGTTGATCAGCGCATTTGATTAAATCCAAATTGTGTTCCACCACAATTACAGTATGCCCTTGTTCAATAAGTGCATTAAAGGAAAGCAGGAGTTTGTTGATGTCGTGAAAATGCAACCCAGTTGTGGGTTCATCAAAAATAAACACGATTTTATCTTTGGTCGTTCCTCTTCCGATAAATGAAGCCAATTTAATCCTTTGAGCTTCACCACCAGAGAGGGTAGTGGAGGGCTGTCCCAGTGCGACATACCCCAAACCTACCTCTTGAAGCGGTTTAAGTTTTTGTACCATTTTGGTTTGGTCTTCTTTTTCAAAGAATTCAATGGCGTTATCAACACTCATTTCAAGTAATTGGTCCAATGAAACTCCTCTAAAGTCAACCTCCAAAATTTCTTTTTTGAACCGTTTTCCTTTACAATACTCACATTGCAAGACAACATCGGCCATAAATTGCATTTCGATAGTGATATTACCATCCCCTTTACAATGGTCGCATCGACCACCATCCACATTAAAAGAAAAATGTTTAGCCTGATAAGCTCGATTTTTAGACAAGGGTTGTTTTGCGTAAAGGTTCCTAATTTCATCGTAGGCTTTGATATAGGTCACAGGATTGGATCTAGAAGACCTGCCTATGGGATTTTGATCTACAAATTCTACACTGTTTATCTTTTCAAAAGGGGCCTTGATGGCATCATATTGCCCAGGTTTATCCGTGAAAATACCCTTTTCCCTCTGTAAGGCAGGATAAAGTATTTTCTTTACCAATGTTGATTTTCCACTTCCCGAAACGCCTGTCACGACAGTCATACAACCCAAGGGAAATTCCACGTCAATATTTTTAAGATTATTTTCTCTATTGCCCGTCAGTATTATTTTACTCCGGCTTTTTCTTCTTTTTGAAGGAATAGGAATAGCCATTTCGTTACGTAAGTATTTGGCGGTCAAACTTTCTGATTCACAAATACCTTTTAAATCTCCCTCGGCCACTATTTCTCCTCCATAGGTTCCTGCCTCTGGACCCATATCAATGATTTTATCGGCTGAATTCATGATCTCTTCGTCGTGTTCCACTACAATGACCGTATTGCCTAAATCCCGAAGCTTTTTTAAAACCATAATCAAGCGTTCATTGTCTCGGGAATGAAGTCCTATAGACGGTTCATCTAAAATGTACATAGAGCCAACCAAAGCACTGCCTAAGGAAGTCGCCAGATTAATACGTTGTGATTCGCCACCAGACAAGCTGTTGGCTTTTCTATTGAGATTGAGATAACCCAAACCAACATCTTGAATAAATTGAATTCTCGATTTAATTTCTTTTAAAATACGACTCGATACACTACTGTCATAAGCATTGAGCTTGAGCTTATTAAAAAATACGCCCAATTCATCAATAGGCAAGTGGAGTAGCGTCGATAATGCTTCACCACCAATTTTTACATGGTTGGTGTCCTTTCTGAGACGGGAGCCTTCACAATCGTAGCAGGCTGTTTTTCCTCGGTAGCGAGACAGCAGTACCCTATTTTGTATTTTATAATTTTTAGCTTCTATTTTTTTAAAAAACTTATTGATTCCCGTAAAATAGGAGTTTCCCTCCCATAAGGTGTCGATATCCTTTTCACTCAGTTGATAATAAGGTTTGTGGATAGGAAAATCAAACTTATAGGCATTTTCGATGAGTTGTTTGTGAAATTTTCGCATGCCTGCTCCCCGCCATGGGGCAATGGCATCGTCAAAAATAGATCGACTGGTGTCGGGAACCACCAATTCAGAGTCAATTCCAATGATGTCCCCAAAACCTTCACATTTTTTACAAGCTCCAAATGGATTGTTAAAACTGAAAAAATGAATATTGGGGGTAACGAAAGACATTCCATCCAATTCAAAAAGGTTGGAAAAGCTAAACTCTTTTTTTTGGTCCAATGACCATAATGCACAGGCACCCTTGCCCTCATAGAAAGCAATTTCTATGGCATCGGCCACCCTTTGATAAAAATCTTCCTCTTGGCGAACAATAATTCGATCTACGACAAGTGCATAGTTCTCCTTTGGAGCTTTAGTAATTTCCTCAATTCGAAGTACTTCTCCGTTCACAAAAATCCTAGCAAATCCCTGTTGTTTTAAAATGCCCAACCGGTCATTTCTCTTTTCTATAGGATCGTTTATAGGGGCGAGAAGGAGAAGTTTCTCTCCGTCGGTAAATTCATTTTTTAGACTTTCCAAAACATCCTTAACACTGTCGCTTTTAACCTGCTTTCCCGAAATTGGAGAGAAGGTTTTTCCAATTCGAGCATAAAGCAATCTCAGGTAGTCATATATTTCTGTTTTGGTTCCTACCGTCGACCTGGGGTTGGAAGAAGATACTTTCTGTTCGACTGCAATGGCAGGGGCGATGCCTTTGATCTCATCAACCTTAGGTTTGTTGAGTTTTCCCATAAATTGACGGGCATAAGAAGAAAGACTTTCTACATAGCGCC
>JABGSU010000024.1 GCA_018647605.1 Flavobacteriaceae bacterium
CTTCTCTTGAAATATCTTCATCGTGGCCTTCTTCGGCTTTGGTTGCGGGTGTAATGATAGGGGTAGGAAAAGCATCGTTTTCGATCATGTCGTTGGGCATGGATACACCACAAAGTTTTCTTTTACCCGCTTTGTACTCCCTTGCAGCATGGCCAGACAAATAGCCTCTGATTACCATCTCTACCTTAAAAGGATAACAACGTTGTCCCACGGCCACATTGGGATCGGGAGTCGCCGTGAGCCAGTTGGGAACAATATCGGCGGTAGCCGCCATCATTTGGGTTGCAATTTGGTTGAGTATTTGGCCTTTAAATGGAATTCCCTTGGGCATCACCACGTCAAAAGCAGACAAGCGGTCGGAGGCCACCATGATCAAAAGATCGCCTTCTAGTTCATAGACTTCTCTGACTTTACCGTTATAATGGGACAACTGTCCCGGAAATTTAAAATTGCAATGGGTGAGCGTATTTGTCAAAAGCTTTAATTATGGTGTTCTATACGTTTGTAGGCATCAATCACTTTTTTGACCAAGGAGTGACGGATCACGTCTTTCTCGTCTAGCGTAATAATACCAATACCTTCTGTTTCTTTGAGGATCAAAAGTGCTTCTTTCAGTCCCGAGATCACTCTTCGGGGGAGGTCAATCTGTCCAGGATCGCCGGTTACCATAAATTTGGCATTGCGTCCCATACGGGTCAAAAACATTTTCATCTGCGCATGGGTGGTATTTTGTCCTTCGTCCAAAATCACAAAGGCATTGTCCAAAGTACGACCCCTCATAAAAGCCAAGGGAGCAATTTGAATCGTTCCTTTTTCGATATGGCTATTCAATTTTTCCTGGGGGATCATGTCTCGCAATGCATCATAGAGCGGTTGCATATAGGGGTCTAATTTCTCTTTTAAATCTCCGGGAAGAAATCCTAGGTTTTCTCCTGCTTCTACCGCTGGACGGGTCAATATAATTCTTTTTACTTGTTTGTCTTTAAGGGCTTTGACGGCCAAGGCCACTCCTGTATAGGTTTTTCCAGTTCCTGCAGGGCCAATGGCAAAGATCATATCTTTTTTTTTGGCCGCTTCCAACAGGCGTTGTTGGTTGACACTTTGAGCTTTGATGATCTTGCCTCCTACTCCGTGGAGTATAAAGTTATCTTTGTCAGCACTGGGGTCAAAGTCTGTCTGCTCATCGGCCGAAATGATTCGTGCTGTGGTTTCTTCGTTCAAATGGTTGTATTTGCCAAAGTGGGTGATCAACATGTCCACACGTTTTTCAAACTCTTCTAGTACAGATTCTTCCCCAAAGGCCTTGAGGGTATTACCTCTGGCTACAATCTTCAGTTTAGGGTAATAATACCTTAGTTTTTCTATAGTAATGTTTTGTTGCCCGAAAAATTCCTGGGGATTGACCTCAGAAAGTTCAATTTTTATTTCGTTCAAAGGATAGTCAATTAAAAAAAATTAATTTTGCTCGTGATATGTCAATAATCAAATTTAAATAATTTTATCCACTAAACTCCTATGCCGATAGTAACTTTAATGACCGATTTTGGAAATAAAGATTACGCCGTGGCGGCAGTAAAAGGTGCCATAATCAGTACAGTAGAAACCCCTCATATTGTTGACATCAGTCACGAAATAGCCCCCTACAACCCCACTCAGGCTGCCTATGTCTTAAAAAATGCTTACAAAACTTTCCCCAAAGGCAGTATTCATATCATTGGGGTGGCCTCGGAAAAAACCCCCGAGAACCAACACCTGGCCATGCTTTTCGATGGACACTATTTTATTGGCGCAGACAATGGTATTTTTGCCATGATCAAAGGAGACTTAAAATCAGAAAAAATGGTGTCGATTAACATACATGACAAAATGCCCTCCACCTACCCTGTTTTGGAGGTATTTGTTTGGGTAGCGGCTCATATTTCTCGTAAAGGAACCCTAGAGGTCATTGGAAAATCTGTCGACAAAATCAAAGAGATCAAGGAACTGAGGCCTGTTATTAATCCCAATGGGGATCAAATCCTAGGAGCGGTAATCTATGTAGACAACTACGGCAATGTGATCACCAATATCACCCGAAAAATATTCAACGAAGTAGGCAAATCCAGACCGTTTACCATTTTCGCTCGAAATGTAAAGTTTCGAAATATTTATGAAACCTATAGCGATGCCATCGACTTTTCAATTCCCAAAGAAAAAAGGAATGAGGACGGTAAAAAAATCGCTCTCTTTAACGATGCCGATCACCTAGAATTGGCCATCTACAAAAGCAATACCCAAACCGTAGGCAGTGCACAATCCTTATTTGGTTTGGAATACAGAGATTCCGTAACCGTAAAATTTGAATAATATGTGGGCATTGGTCAAAAGAGAGTGGTTTGTTTTTTTTAGTACCCCTGTGGGCTATCTGACATTGGGTTTCTTTCTTACACTTTCTACTCTTTTTCTGTGGTTTTTGGATACTGATTTCAATCTGCTCAATGCGGGTTTTGCCGATTTGAATTCCTTTTTCGTATTGGCTCCTTGGTTGTTTTTATTTCTTATACCTGCCTTGTGTATGCGCAGTTTTTCGGATGAAATACGTTTGGGAACTTTGGAATTATTGTTGACCAAACCTTTGGGTCTTTGGCAAATCATTTTGGGGAAGTACATCGCTACTTTACTACTATTATTGACGGCCCTATTGCCAACGGTAGTATATTTCTTTGCTCTAGCGGTTCTCAAACTAGACGACATTCCTTTGGATTGGGGTAGCGCCCTCACCGCCTATTTGGGACTGTTTTGGGTAGGCGCCAGTTTTGTTGCCTTAGGACTTTTATCCTCTTTGGTCACCCGAAGTCAGGTTTCAGCATTTCTTTTGGCCTTACTCCTTTGTTTTGTTCAGTTTTATGTTTGGAAAGCCATTGCAGACCTCATGCAAGAAGAAGGTTTCTATCGGTTTTTTAACAGTGTCGGTATTTTTGATCATTATCTGAGCCTTAGACAAGGCGTAGTTGCACTCCAAGATGGAATTTATTTTCTAGGATTTAATTATATCGTACTTTATATCAGTAAATTAATGTTGAATAGAATTAAAAATCATTAGGGTTGAAAAACAAGTTTCCACTGATCATAAATATAATTCTTCCATTGGTCTTGATTGTAATGGTCCAAAGGATACATTTGAGATGGGATGCCACACAAGACCAACGCTACACACTGAATAAAAATACAGCTATCCTACTACAAGAACTAAAGCAACCCTTAAAAATCGATGTTTTTTTGACGGGTAAGCTCCCCGCAGATTACCTGCGTTTGCAAAGGGAAATATCGACTTTGATTAAAAGTATGGAGCAGCATACCGATCAATTGGTCGTCAGCTTTATCGATCCTTTTGAAGGAGGAGGAAATACCGAAACTTTGGTTGCTGAAATGACAGAATTTGGACTCCCACCCGAATATACAGTCGCCGATCAAAATCAAGCTGTAGAACAAACCGTAGTCTTTCCTTGGGCGATGATCAATGATGGCAATAAAACCCTTAGAATACCCCTTTTAGAAAAGGTATTGGGAGACGATCAACAACAAAAAATCAATCGTTCAATCACACAATTGGAGTTTCAGTTTTTTGATGCTTTTTATAAGATCACGCAAAAACAAAAACCAAGCTTAGCGGTCTTGACCTCTCATAGGACCTCCGAAGCCATTAAAATTGCGGATTTTATTCGTAGTTTACAACCTTATTATAAATTGGCTTCATTCGATCTAAAAGCATTGGAAGATGACCCAAAAAAGACCCTTGAAAATCTTCAACGCTTTCCACTACTGCTGATCTCAAACCCCACCGAGACTTTCAGCGAAACTGAAAAATATTTATTGGATCAGCATCTTCTCAATGGCGGAAAACAATGGTGGGCTATCAATGCAGTGGCCATCAATAAAGACAGCTTATTTACCTCCTCTGGATCGGCGGTAGCAGTGGGACGCTCAATCAACATGGACAATGCCTTTTTTAAATACGGTTTTCGGTTGCAAAAAAACCTGATCAAAGACTTGTATTGTGCTCCAGTAGTTTTGGCCAGTGGTTCAAATCGAGAGGCCCAATACCTACCCTATCCTTGGCCCTACTATCCCTTAGGAAAACCAAAGGAAAACAAATGGTTGGGTAGCCACTCAGGTAATGTTTTGATGCCTTTCTCCTCCACCATCGACACCCTAATAAATTCTCTACAAAAGACCATACTGATCAGCAGCTCTGATTTTTCACAAAGCCTGCAAACCCCAATAGGAATTGAACTTAAAGAAGCTTCTGAAAAATTGATCCCCGCTGTATTTGACCAAAAAGCTCAGACTACGGGGGTATTGCTTAAAGGTAAATTCAACTCTGCCTTCGAAAACAAAATTAAGCCCGTAATGCTTAAAGAAGGAAAAAAAATAAGAGGTGAAAGTGAAATGATTGTTTTTTCGAGTGGTGCCATAGCAGAAAATCAAGTGGATAAAGGTCAACCATTGGAATTGGGATACGACAAGTGGACCAATAATTTTTATTTCAATAAAGCTTTTTTACAGCAATCGATTCATTACTTGATGGGTAACGAAAAGTTGCTGAACATCAAAAACAAGTCAATAGCACTGCCTCGTTTGAATATAGAAAAAGTCAAAAGTTTTTCAGGGGGTCTAAAGCTTGCACTACTGCTGACACCCTTGTTGATTTTATTGTTTTTTGGGGTACTGCTTCACTGGTTGAGGATCCGTAAATTCGGTCAATAACTTTTAATAACTTCATTTTTTTGTAAATCAGTGAACATTTATATTTAGAAAAAATTAAGCTAAAGCCCATGAAATTTATTGTTTCCAGCGAATCATTACTCAAAGAATTACAAATCTTGGGAGGAATCATCAACAATACGAACACCCTTCCTATCTTGGATAATTTCCTATTTCACCTCAACGGTAATCAGTTGGTTTTAACGGCCTCAGACCTTGAAACCTCCATGTCGTCTTTCATTGAGGTTGAATCACAAGACAATGGAATGATTGCCCTACCAGCAAGGTTGCTATTGGATACGCTAAAAACTTTTCCAGAACAGCCTTTAACTTTTATCAAAACCGAAAACAACACGGTTGAAATCAGTGCCAACAATGGGAAATATGCTTTGGCCTACCTCGATGGAGAAGACTTCCCCAAAGCCTTCCAAGTCAAAGATGCCATCAAGACGCAAATCAACGCCTCGGTTTTGGCTACTGCCATCAACGCTACCCTATTCGCATCGGGAAATGATGATCTTAGACCCGTTATGAGTGGTGTGTTTTTTCAGTTCAATACTTCTGAATTGACTTTTGTAGCCACCGACGCTCATAAATTAGTTAAATACACCCGAACCGACATTCAAGCGGATAAAAACGCAGAATTTATCATGCCCAAAAAACCGCTGCAACTCTTGAAAGGAATATTGCAAGGCATTCAAGAGGAAGTGGTAATCGAGTACAACGAAACCAACGCCGAATTCAGTTTTGGAAACGTCAGAATGACCTGCCGATTGGTAGAGGGCAAATACCCAAACTATGAAGCAGTGATCCCCAAAGAAAACCCAAATGTCATGCAAATTACCCGTACCGATTTTCTTAATTCGGTCCGAAGGGTGAGTATTTTTTCCAACAAGACAACCCATCAGGTGCGACTCAAGTTGGCTGGCGCAGAACTACAAGTTTCGGCCGAAGATTTTGACTATAGCAACAAAGCCGAGGAAAGACTAGGTTGTGAATACTTGGGAGATGATCTTCAAATAGGATTTAATTCTAGGTTTTTGATCGAGATGTTGAATAACATCGACTGTGATGAAATTAAATTGTCCATGTCCTTACCCAATCGTGCAGGGATCATCACCCCTTTAGATCATGTCGAAGAAGGAGAAAAGATTACCATGTTGGTAATGCCCGTGATGCTAAATGATTAAAGTCAATTATTTTGTTGCCGCTAAAAACGCATCGGAAATTCTTTTGTAGATTCCGTTTTCCAGTTTTTCTCTTATATTGGCAAATGCTTCCAGTGTTTCATTGACATCCTCTGGGGTATGCGAAGCGGTAGGGATCAATCGTAACAAAATCAATCCTTTAGGGATAACTGGATAAACCACAATGGAACAAAAAATACCGTGGTTTTCTCTTAGGTCTTTTACCAATGCCATGGCTTCTGGTATGCTTCCTTTAAGATAAACAGGAGTGACACAACTCTGGGTTTTTCCAATGTCAAAACCACTTTGCTTAAGACCGTTTTGCAGTGCGTTTACGTTTTCCCAAAGTTTGGCTTTAAATTCAGGCTGATTTCTCAGCATATCCAATCTTTTGAGTGCTCCTTTGACCAATTGCATTTGCAGCGACTTGGCAAACATCTGGGAACGCATATTGTACCTGAGGTAGTCAATGATCTCTTTATCGGCAGCAATAAAAGCACCGGTAGAGGCCATAGACTTAGCAAATGTGGCAAAGTA
>JABGSU010000025.1 GCA_018647605.1 Flavobacteriaceae bacterium
ACTGCTTGTGTTCCCCCTATGACGGTATAAAGCACTACCAGTAGTCCAATGATTACCACCAGAAATTTGAGATTCCAACCCAATACTACACTCAGTATGATGGCAGGAGCATAGATGGTAATACCTGCTGCTAACCCTCTTTGAACAAGGAATAAAAAGGCCGTTAGGGTTCGGGTTTTGAGGTCAAAACGCTTTTCCAAAAACTCATAGGCGGTAAATACTTTTAGTTTGTGGTAAACGGGCAGAAAAAACAGACAGATGATGACCATGGCGAAGGGTAATCCAAAGTAGAATTGAATAAACCCCATCCCATCATTGAATGCTTGACCGGGAGTAGACAGAAAGGTAATAGCACTGGCTTGGGTCGCCATGACGGATAGTCCTACGGTAAACCATGAGGCTTGGTTTCCGCCCCGAATATAGTCCTTAATGTTTTTGTGTGAGTTGTTTTTCCAGATACCATACACGATGATAGATAACAAAGTAAAAGACAAAACCGCCCAATCAATCCATTCCATTAACTAAAGGTTTTCATGAACAGATAAAAGAAGCCCCAAAAAAACAATTGGGTCAAAAGTAGTATCCAGTAGATTTTAGGCCATTCTATTTTCACGGTTGTGCGATAAGGTTAAAAAACAGGCGGTAGGCCCCTGAAACTCCAGCAGGAAGCTGACGGAAAAAACTTAAACCAGTATAAACGACTCGACCTTTGCCATAGGGTGCTACCAATAAGGCCCCTTTTTTGGGAGACTCACCTTTATCATTCATTTGTAAAAGTGGGGTGAATTGATCATCCCACTGATTGGGAAAATACAAACCTCTTTCTTGAACCCAACCCTTAAAATCTTCGGGAGTTATTTTATTGGGATGATTCATAATGGGGTGTTTTGGATGAATGATTTTCACTAGGGCTTTTTCATTGGATACCCGATCTCGAGAAAGGTTTAATGGTAGGGGACTTATAGCTTTGGTTTTTAGCCTTCGATTGGTATTGTATTGTATCAACAGATTGCCACCCGCTGCGGTGTAGTCCCACAAGACTTGGTTTTTGAACGCCAAAGCTTCTCTGACATTAAAAGCCCTGATTCCCACAATAACCGCATCAAAGGGATTTAGCTTTTCTAAGGTGACGTTTTTGGCTTCTAAAACTTCAACCTGAACCCCTAGGGCAGTTAAGCTTTCGGGGATGTTGTCACCTGCTCCCGCAATGTAGGCTACTTTTTGAACACCTGTTTTAAGATTTAGTGCAACGGCTTTAGCTTGGGCGGGGGAGATGAGATATTGTTTGGGAATATGATCGTAACTGATTTCTTGAAGGGAGGCACTTAAGGACTTAGTATGGGTCTGTAGGCTTGGTTTTAAAAGCCCTATCGTAGTTTGCTGTGGTGCTTTGACATTAAAATAAAAATCCTGTTCATTTCCTTTACCTTCAATGGATATTGAGATTGACTTGGGCGACAATTCCCATGATTTGGGGGTCTCTAATTTCAGTTTTCCTTCGATGGAAGGGCCAAGGTTTTTAACACTTACTTTTATTTTACGATTTTGCCCTGTCGCAAAAAGATGAACGGGAGCTTCGAGTCGGAGGCTTGCTTCGGGTAGAATTTGGAAAGGAGTAATAACTTCTCCTCTGACAGGGTCAGTTATTCTGTGTTGAAGTGGTAGGGTAGTTGTCAATTTTTTCCCTTCAATTACTAAAGTAATGCTGGCTTTATAGGCGGCGGGGGTTTTGGCCTTTCCTATCCATTTTGTTTTATCGGTGGTATACATGCCTTGGCTTCCTTTTTTGATCAGCCAGTAGGGGCTACTGATGGTACCATCTACTTTCGTATTATAATCTTTACGGAATACTTTGTTGGCCTTAACTGTTTGATTCAAATCAAAGATTTGGTCTTTCCACTCAATGTTTTCCAAGCGAATATTCAGTGGACTGGGATGGTTGACCACGAATTGAAGTTGTATTTTTTCTCCTAAAACCCCGTAAGGTATTTTGGCGTTAAATTGAAGTTCCATTCCCAAGCAATTAAGAATAAGGGTGTTGATTTCTTCGGTTTTAATAGCTTTCCAATGCTCATTTTCCAATTGAGCAATCATGGCTTTTACCTCAAGCAGCGGGACTGCGATTTTGTGGGGAGCAGAAAAATCAAAGTTTTCAATGATTTTTTCAATGGCTTTTCCAATAGGTTCGCCGCCTTTTACTCTTGACCATTGAGTATTGATGCCGTCAAAAGGGTTATTGCTGTAGAGCTTCTTTCCTTTTATCAATTCCAAGTACTCCGTTCTTTCTCCTAAAGCGGCAGCACTACCAAAGCCTTGGGACTTGTGCTGACTTCTGCTCAAGGCTGCAATTTCCGAGTTGGTTTTTCCCGTTAGGGGATCAAAAACACCCATATCAATTGCCAACATTCCTTCTTTGTTGGCTTTCTCAAAATTATCTCTACTACCATAAAAATACCATGAGGTGTTGTGGAATAGGCG
>JABGSU010000026.1 GCA_018647605.1 Flavobacteriaceae bacterium
AATGGCCCCATTGTACTGGTGCCATAAGCTCCGATTTGTTGGGCGTGTTGGGCCAACTCCTGAGATTGTTTGATCGATGTTGTACCCACATGAACAATCACCTTAAAATCGTCTTGCTGAAATTTGATCCACTCTTCGGCAATAATTTTTCGTTCCTCTAGGGTCATTAACATTCCTTCCCCAGTAGTTCCACAAATGAAGACTCCCGACAGCCCGTCTTTTTTCAATTTTTTTGCATAATCACTTATAACCAATGGATTGATCTCCTTATTTTTATCCATTGGTGTGAAGGGTGCAGCTATGATTCCCTCAATGGGCTTAACATTCATATTTATAAATTCAATAGCTAAATATAAATAAAATAAGACCAAATCGTTTGTGTATCGAAGAATAAGAGAAAGTAAAATGAAGTGAAAATTAATTTAATACTCGGTATTAAACTGATTAGAAGACTTTATGACTTTAATATCATTATTTTTTTGTAGCTATAATGTTTGAAAACAAAATCTTAAATTCGTCGATGTCGAAAAATAAAAAACATAAAGTAGGGGGATTGGGTGAGGTGCTTTGGGATATTTTTTCTGACACTAAAAAACTAGGAGGCGCCCCGGCCAATTTTGCTGCACATGCTCAGCAATTGGGTGCTAAAAGTTATCTTTTGAGTGCTGTAGGAAAAGATTTATTGGGACAAAAAGTAATTACGCGCTTACAACATTTACAAGTAGATACCTCGGGGATTCAGGTCAAAACAGGTCATACTACGGGTCATGTCAACGTCAGTCTGAACCCAATGGGTAGTCCCATCTATGATATTCAAGAAAATATGGCTTGGGATCATATCAAATTCGATGATATTAATAAAAAAACTGTTAAGGATTTAGACGCTCTTTGTTTTGGGACTTTGGCGCAAAGAAATCCAAAGGCTCAAGCCTGTATTTTGAAAATCCTTAAGTCAACCACACTAGATTGTTTGAGGGTTTTTGATGTAAATTTCAGACAAGACTTTTACAGTCCAAAAATGGTTCAAAAAAGTCTTGATTTGGCCAATGCAGTCAAGATGAATGAGGATGAATTTTCAATCATAGTTGGTATGTTTTCCTTGTTAAAAAATCATGAAAAAGGACTGCAGTCCCTAATTAGAAAATTTAATCTCAAATTTGGAATCATTACTTTGGGTGAAAATGGAGCAGTGATGGCCAACCAAGATGAATTTTGTTTTTATTCACCGAAGAATACTATTGAAATCAAAAGTACTGTGGGAGCAGGTGATGCCTTTACTGCAGCAGCTGTGATGGGTTGGCTTGATCAAAAATCATTAAAAAAAATCATTAAAGAAGCTTCTGATTTGGGCACTTATGTTTGTTCCCATCTAGAAGCTGTACCAAAAATATAATAAACGAAATATTATAAAATGAAATACATTTTCACTTTTTTAGTCGTACTCCTTTTGTTGAGTTGTCAAAAGAAAGAGGTTATCACTCCACCCAATGTAATCCTTATCATCACTGATGATCAAGGCTATGGTGATTTGGGTATCCACAATAATCCCAATATCAAAACCCCATCCATTGATGCTTTTGCCCGTCAAAGCATTCGGTTTAAAAACTTTCATGTTTCTCCGGTTTGTGCACCAACACGTTCCAGTTTGATGACGGGAAGGTACTCCCTAAGAACAGGGGTAAGAGACACCTACAATGGAGGTGCCATTATGGCTCCCTCAGAATTTACCCTTGCAGAAATGCTCAAAAAAGTCAACTACACCAGCGGTATTTTTGGCAAATGGCATTTGGGAGATAATTACCCTTCAAGGCCAAGTGATCAGGGATTTGATGAGTCACTCATCCACCTCGCAGGTGGCATAGGTCAAGTTGGGGACTTTACCAACTATTTCAAAATGGAAACGAGCTATTTTGATCCAGTTTTGTGGCACAACAACCAGCAAAAAGCATTTGAGGGATATTGCTCAGATATTTTTACAGATAATGCCATTGATTTTATCGAAAAA
>JABGSU010000027.1 GCA_018647605.1 Flavobacteriaceae bacterium
CATGGGCCACATAGATCCGGCCCAATACATCCATTGCATTCCAGTGCAGGAATAAGTAATCTCTTAAAATCTGTGGGTTTTCAACTTGGTGGTACTTATAAAACGATAGGGTAAGCCTTTCTGTACCTGCTTCGGCAATCAGTAGGCGGCGCTCCTCAGCACTTAGTTTGTTGTACAGTTGCATACTATAAACGTTTCGTTGTAGTGAAGCAAAGTTATAAAATAAAGACTGATGTCTTTAAGGGATTTGCTGACGATATAAAGTTTAGGCATCATAAGGACTCTCTTTACCAAACGATTTCGAACCTTTCCATTCAAAGCCCAAGAGGGATTTTTGTGAGATCAACCCGGTTGTTGATGGTGTCCCACCAGCCCTCTTCCAATTGATCTATATTGAAATATAGACGAGGACTTGGAAAATAGGGCGTACTGACGATTAAAAATTCCTCATACATTTGTTAATTCAGTGCAGGAAAAAAACTTTTAAAATCTGCAAAAGTACTGCCTGCATATAGCCCTTTGTAGGTTTTCTGTTGGAGAGAATGAACCCTGATGGATTTTAGGTGAAGGTTGGTGTTTTCCAAGGCATTACTGGACAAGGTCAAAAGGGGTTATTGTTTTAAATCTTTTACTTCATATTTGGAAAAGGGCACATCATAAAAATAATCGGTTTTTGGTTGAGAAATAGGAAAGAAGAAAAGTGCCTGTCCAAAGCTGATTAACCGATGCAGAGGGCCGATTCTTCTTGGAGTAATCAAAAATTGCTGTTTGACCAGATCTTCCAGATCACGTTTATAGACCCCAATATCTTCATCAAAATTATAATACTTTTCCTGAAAAGGTTCCAATAGATTGGCATTCCATCTTGAATAGGTTTCCGTTTTGGTATTATGGAAAAAGGCAACAAAGTGACGCTAAAAGCCCGTGATAGAATTCAATTCAACGCCACAGCAAGCAAATTGGAATTCGTTGGGTTTGCTATGTAGGCCAACTCTTAGACGAAGACCAAGACACTTGAATTTTAGTGGAAAAAAAACACCAACGAAGACATCATCCTTATGCAAAGCGGTGTCAACGAACTGCTGACCATCGATGCCTGAGGTCAGTTACAACTCAAAGGAAAATTGGATGACAACAGTGGGGGTCCCACAACGCCCAGACAGTTGCATTCCTCCAAAAGAAATGGTCCCCAGTTGTATTTCTGTTCCCGTGCCGAATATCCTTGAAAATAAGTATAGAACCGGCCAAATCAAAACCTCCTCCATCGAATTATACTTTAGAACAGGGCCCCCATGAATACATGACGATTTGCAACAGTGGTAAGGTCGGTATTGGGAATTCCAGCCCCAACGACCTTTTGGATGTGGAGAGAGATGTTCAAATCGACGGCAAGCTAGTAAACGCGGATGGTGAGAGCGGAATATGAAGCGGAAGGGTTTCCCAGTGGACCTAATGCGTGGAATAAGTTAAAGATGGTCTACGGTGGAACCATGGGTACTACTGGCACAACAGTTCATAATTCTAATTATACGTATGCATTGACTTCCACTGCTGCTGCTACAGCAGGAAATTTTTTCTTTCTTTATACGGGATCTAACTATGCTAAGCTCAGAGCAGGAGGGGAAGGCCTACATAACGTCCGCTGTATTAAAAATCAGTAAAATTACCTGGCTCGCGTTGGTAACACATGATGAAAAAAATGAAGAATAAAAATAATTACGAATGATGAATCACGAATGAAGACACGAGCCAAGGCCCAGCTTGCGCAAGCGTCCACGCTTGTGCCAACATTTAAAGTAAGATATCCATCCCCCTGGCGCGCTTTTGTAACGCATACCTAACCTTAACTTTTCTATTATTTGCTGGTCACCCTATTAAAAATTGACGCGATATTGTTAATAATCCTTTTGTACCGCTATTGTCCCCCAGCGGTAGAAATAGTAAATTCGTTAAAAAAAGAGCATATGGCAGACGCAAATGAAGCAAAAAAGAAAGCCCTACAATTGACTTTAGATAAGCTGGACAAGACCTACGGTAAAGGCGCCGTAATGAAATTGGGTGATGAAGC
>JABGSU010000028.1 GCA_018647605.1 Flavobacteriaceae bacterium
CGGTTTAGAGCCCAATTCCTCATTGAAAGTGTTCAAGCTTTACAACAAGCACTGAAATCGTTGAACATTTCCTTGATCATCGACACAAAGACTCCGGAAAAAGTACTCCCCGAATGGATCAAAAAATACAACGTAAAGGAAATTTACCTACAACACGAATGGACTGAAGAAGAAAAAAAAGAAGAGAAGGCCGTATCAGCACAAATTGATTCTAGCATCACATGGAACAGACATTATGAACAATTTCTCTTTCATCCAAGTGATTTACCTTTCTCACGCTCACAAGTACCGGAGGTCTTTGGCGCCTTTAGGAAACGTTGTGAAAAAGAAGTTCAGTTGCGGCCATCTTTCCCCAGCCCTGCCGCCTTGCCAACCTCCAACCGCATTCCGGTTGATGATAAAGTTCCCAGCTTATCCCATTTGGGCTTGACCCTACTGAAAAAAGACCAAAGATCAGCCTTTCCCTTTTTGGGAGGAACAAAGGCTGGAATGCAGCGATTGGATCAATATTTCTGGAAAAGCAAAAAATTATCCTTCTACAAGAATACCCG
Source organism: Flavobacteriaceae bacterium (assembly GCA_018647605.1). Classification (GTDB taxonomy): domain Bacteria; phylum Bacteroidota; class Bacteroidia; order Flavobacteriales; family Flavobacteriaceae; genus UBA8316. The sequence goes on from JABGSU010000028.1 coordinate 552, forward strand.
TAACGGGTTGCTGGGGACTGACTACAGCTCCAAATTCTCCCCTTGGTTAGCCAATGGTAGCCTATCGCCAAAAACCATCTATTGGGAAATCAAACGTTATGAAAACGAAATTCAAAAAAATCAATCAACCTATTGGCTGATTTTTGAGTTGATTTGGAGGGATTATTTTAAATATATTTCCTTAAAACACGGAAATAAAATCTTTAAAATTGGCGGGGTTTTAGAGAGAGATTATCCCTGGAGCTCAGAGCTAGAAAGGTTTCGACAATGGGCCAATGGGTTAACCCCGGAACCTTTTGTAAATGCTAACATGATCGAGCTGAAACAAAGTGGCTGGATGAGCAACCGCGGGCGACAAAATGTGGCCAGTTATTTTGCCCAGAATATGAAAATGGACTGGCGGATCGGAGCAGCCTATTTTGAATCGCTTTTGGTAGACTACGATGTACACAGCAATTATGGCAACTGGATGTATGTATCAGGAGTGGGCAACGACCCCCGAGATCGAAAATTTGACGTACAATGGCAAGCCGAGCGTTATGATCCCAATGGAAAGTTTCAAAACCTTTGGCTTCAAAAAACTTTATTTTGATGACACTAAGACTGGTACTAGGAGATCAACTGAATCTGAAACACTCTTGGTTCGATAAAAAAGACGAATCTACGCTCTACGTTCTATACGAATTACATCAGGAGACAAATTATGTGGTGCATCACATTCAAAAAATAGTTGCCTTTTTTTCTGCCATGCGGGCCTTTGCCTCAGACCTTCAAAATCGAGGGCATCAAGTACTCTATTTCGACATCAACAGCAATGCCGCCATAAAATCATTAGAGGAAAACATCAAAGAACTCATCACTGAAAAAGGTATTGAAAAATTCGAATACCAACTCCCTGACGAATACCGTTTGGACGAACAACTCAAGTTTATCTGTAAAAACATCAGCATACCCTCAGAAAGCTTTGATACGGAGCATTTTTTAACCACCAGACGGGATCTAAAATCTTTTTTTGAAGGAAAAAAACAACTCATCATGGAGTTCTTCTACCGCTACATGCGTAAGAAATACGATCTTTTGATGGTACAAGGACAACCTTTGGGAGGGAAATGGAATTTTGATAAAAACAACCGTAAAAAATGGAAAGGGAAGCCTCCCATTCCCCAACCCTACCGCACCGATAAAAAGGGAAATCAACGAGTTTATGAATCCATCATCAAGGCAGGAATTAAATCCATAGGAGCCTATGATGCCGAAAGTTATCTTTTCCCGGCCGATCGAGAGGAAGCCCTACAGCAACTCAACTATTTCTGTGAACACTTATTGGTGCATTTTGGAGATTATCAAGACGCCATGCATACGGCTGAGCGTAATCTTTTTCATTCTAGAATTTCATTTGCACTCAACACAAAAATCCTTCACCCATTGGAGGTCATGGGTGTGGTCATCAAATACTACCAAACGAATCAAGAGCGCATTGCTCTTTCACAAGTTGAAGGATTTGTCAG
>JABGSU010000029.1 GCA_018647605.1 Flavobacteriaceae bacterium
ATGATCAATGATGATTTTGGCACTTTGATCGGGAGCCATCTCCTCGTGTGGAGAAACACTGCCCATTTGATTCTCTGAAAAATAGGTAGGCGCATTCATTTTTCCAATATCGTGATACAAAGCCCCAACGCGAACCAATAAAGTATTGGCACCGATCTCATCGGCAGCAGTCTCGGCTAAATTGGCCACTTGAAGCGAATGGTGAAAAGTTCCAGGAGCCCGATCTGACAATTCTTTCAATAATTTGGCGTTGGTGTCCGAAAGTTCAAGAAGGGATACATCAGAAACCAATTTAAATAAACGTTCAAAAAGATAAATCATAGGCTGGGCGAATAAGGTCAACAAACCATTAAGCAGGAACAAACCGATGACTAAAAAATCAATTTGGGAAACACTGCCTTCGTGAATAATTGTAAAAGCAATATAACCCACCAAGTAAACCAATACTATTCTTCCCACTGTGATGAACAGATTTGCTCTATTTTGCAGCTGTGTAGTGGACAGAATAGTTACAATACCCACTATTATCTGAAGAAATACAAATTCAAAACTATTAGGAACGACAAAACCCAAGTTAAGTATAGTAATGACATGGGTAAACAACCCTAATCTAGGGTCAAAAAATGTTTTTAAAATAAGAGGAAGTATACAGATGGGTACAGCATACAAAAACTTAACATCGAAATTCACCACTATAGTCGTAAGAGCAATCATACCGACCATATTCAGGAAAATAAAAGTGATTTCCCTGTTGTCCTCAAAAATTGAAGGTCTGAAATTATTGATGAATAAGATCAATGACATAAAGGTCAATACTACTAGGATGGTATAACCAAAAATAATCCAATAATAACTCAATTCATTCCACATTTGGGAAGCATACTCCTTTTTAAGGGAGTCTAACATTTGATACTTTTCACCCTCCACGACCTCTCCTTGTGAAATAATGATATTGTTTTTTTGAATCAGACCCCGATAGACTGCAATATTACTCAAGGATTCATCCAATGCATTGGTTGTGAACTTTTGATCCAATGAAATATTGGGTTGAACAATTTCAAAAAACAGATTGTAATATTGATTTGTGTACTTGGAAAAAAATGTCTTTGCTGTAAGCTCTTCTATTTTTTGCTGAAGGTCTTCAATTTTAACCAACTGATTTTTACCTACAGTGGATTCACTATTTCCTTTAATCAGAAATACGCTATTTCCACCTTGGTGCTCAAACCCTATGGGCAATACACCATAGGTGTAAATTTGATCTAAAAGTTGATACCCAAAATTGTATCGATCTTCGTATTCTTTAGTAGACACTGGGAAATTAAAGAAATTCGGGAATTGAGAAGCATAAGATATTTTTACCTCTTCAAATATTTCAGAATCAGCTCTATAGTAGGGAGATTGAGACTTTAAAATTGCCTCTTTTTCTATCGCCAATTCCGAGTCAGATTTAAGAATTGAGAAGTCAAAAGGAGCATACAGCGTAGGGTACTGCCATGGTTTTCCCTTTTGAAATTCGTATTTAAATGTAGCACCCTTTGGGAATAGATAGACAACCAGAAAACTACATCCCACCATCAATATGGTCTTGTAAATCAAGTTTTGATTGGTCAATATAAGGCGCCAAAAGTTTTTCAATGCTTCCAGATTATGATTTCAAATTTAAGGAAATATGATACTCCCTTGCTTAATTTAAAAATGTATTTCGGAACATATGCCAGCAATTTGATTATTTTTGTCAATATGAATGACCATTTCTTGGCAACAAACAACCCTCTTGTAAACTAACCGATTTGGAATACGGTATCTGCCATTTGGGAGTAATTCCCTTAAGAAAAGAAAACAGTCACAAAAGTGAAATGATCACCCAACTTCTTTATGGTGACTGTTATAAAATCATTGAAAAAAGAAAAGATTGGAATAAAATACGTTTAGATTGGGATGGTTACGAAGGGTGGATCGATTCCAATCAAATTTTTAAAATATCAAAGGATAATTTTGATAAGATTACAGGAGTAGAAATTAAAATCTCAACGGATTTGGTCAATTATATCACGACCAAAGACCAATCCTTGTTTCCCGTTCTTATCGGCAGTGACTTGAGGGCCTTGGATTTGCTCCAACACCACTTTGAGGGAGAATTTCATCAACCCAAAAAATTAAAAAAAGCTTTGGCTTCCACGGCCTATTTGTTCCTCAATGCCCCCTATTTGTGGGGTGGAAAAACCTTAATCGGAATTGACTGCTCTGGTTTTACTCAAATGGTTTACAAAATCAACGGTATCAAGCTGAGCCGTGATGCATACCAACAAGCGCTTCAGGGGCAAACACTCAGTTTTATTGAAGAAAGTGAAGCTGGGGATTTAGCCTTTTTTGATGATGCTGAGGGTAACATCAAACACGTGGGACTCTTGCTAGAAAATCACCATATTATTCATGCCCATGGAACTGTCCGAATAGATCGTATTGATCAGTCTGGGATTTTTAATCTCAACAAACAAACCCATACCCATAAGCTTCGTTTTATTAAAAAAATGATATAAAAAAACCTTCAATTGAAGGTTTTTTTTATTAATAGAAAGACCAGACCAATTAATCTAAAAGCGCTTTCATTTCTTTAAAACCTTCATTGTCTCCTAGAGTTCCATAAATGTTCATCAATGTTTTGATTGCATCTTCTTCATTGTCCCCAATTTGAATCAATGATTTTAAAATAGGAATACACTCCTTGTAGAGATCTTCACGTTGTGTTTTGAGTGAATCATACTTGGCATTATCTGCAGCAGAGGTCCCCAAACTATTCATCTGTTCAACTATCTTTTGTTCTCCTTCGAGAATCAAAGCCACAAGATTCAAATAAGCATTTTTGTAATTGGGATCAATTTTAATAGCCTTTTCATAGTAACTTCTAGCAGATATTTTATCCCCTAAATCGGCAGTAACAACAGCAAGGTTATACAAAAGGTTTGCATTTTCGGGATCATGAGCAATGGCTTCGCTCATTAACTCTTGAAACTTTTCCTTTTCATCCAATTGAATATAAATATTGGCCTCAGTTAAAATCAGATTGAGGTCATCTGGATTAGAGAGTCGGGCTTCTTGAACAGCAGTAATTGCTTTTTCGTTGTCTCCCAATTGAGAGTGAATAAGAGCAATGTTTTTTACGATTTCGGGAAACCTAGAGGGGGTGTTTTCTTCTCTAAAACCTTCGTAAGACTTCGATTTTTTATACAGGTCGTATTCCGATTTTGTCACCTCTATTTCGGTTGTAGTTTCCTTCTCGGTCACAAAATATTTTGTGACCACTCCCGTATAATTCAACTCTTTTAACCGGAGATAATAGTCCAAAGCAATCTCATACAATTCGGCATTTACAGCACTTGATGCTGCAAAATAAAGGTAGTCTTGATTTTCTTGTGTATTAATGATATAGGCCAAGTACAACTTTTCTGTGGACGATTTAAAATCTCCATTACCATTATCATCAATAGCACTATTTACAATATCTGTAGACAACAAGCTCATTTGCTGAGTTAATTCTTCCTGAATGGCTGATGCATCTTCGATGGAAGTAAGAATGTCATAAGCAGCTTGATACTCTTTGTTATTTTGAGTAATCTTTCCTTTCAGTAATAGATATTTAGGTTTTACCTTTTGGTCAGAATTGTCAAGAAGGGCTTGAAATTCTGTCAAAATTTGGGACGCTCCAGAAGTATCTCCTGCATCATAAAGTTTTTGCGCTTTTCTCAATTCCTTTTTTTGAGCAAATGAAAAATTAAAAAGTAGAACAAAAGTTAATAAAGCAATTCGTTTCATGGGTTTAAATTCAATTAAGTTATCAAATGTGATTGTCTTGCGACAGCAAAAATAGTATTTGTTATGAATTAGTCAACAATAGTGCCATCTTCTATGTCAATGTCAGAAATATCTTCAACATCCTCATCGTCTTTCATCACTTTGGCAACCGCTGCAATAGAATCGTCTTCCCTGAGGTTAATCAATTTAACCCCTTGAGTGGCACGGCCCATCACCCTCAAATCTGAAACGGCCATTCTGATGGCAATTCCCGATTTATTGATGATCATCAAATCATCTTGATCTGTAACATTTTTGAGTGTTACAAGAGAGCCTGTCTTATCGGTAATTGAAATAGTTTTAACTCCCTTTCCTCCTCTATTGGTGATTCTGTAGTCCTCCAAGTTGGAACGTTTACCAAAACCATTCTCGGAAACAACCAGTATGTTGGTATCCATGTCGTTCACAGCTACCATTCCAACGACCTCATCTTTGGCATTGGCCAGAGTAATACCTCTAACACCTGATGCTCCTCGGCCCATTGGGCGGGTTTTACTCTCTTCAAATCGGATGGCTTTACCAGATTTAACAGCCAACAGAATTTGACTGTTACCATTGGTCAACTTGGCCTCTAATAATTCGTCATCTTCTTTGATCGTTATTGCATTGATACCATTGGCTCTGGGTCTTGAATATTGTTCCAAACTTGTCTTTTTTACCTGACCTTTTTTGGTAGCCATAATGACATAATGGGAATTGATATATTCCTCATCTTTCAAGTCTTGTGTACAAATAAATGCTTTCACACGATCATCTTGTTCTATATTGATCAGGTTTTGAATGGCGCGACCTTTAGAAGTTCTCGATCCTTCGGGAATTTCATAGACTCGCATCCAAAAACATTTCCCTTTTTGGGTAAAAAACAACATGTATTGATGATTGGTTCCCACAAAAAGATTTTCCAAGAAATCTTCATTTCGCGTGGTAGAAGCTTTTTGCCCTACTCCTCCCCTGTTTTGGGTTTTATAATCGGTAAGTGGTGTTCGTTTTATATAACCAGCATGAGAAATGGTAATGACCATTTTATCATCTGGAATCATGTCCTCAATACTAAAGTTACCTCCAGCATATTCTATTTTAGAACGTCTTTCATCTCCGTATTTGTCTTTAATCTCCAACAGTTCGGAAGTGATGATTTCCATTCTTCGATCTTTTTTATCAAGAATGTCTTTCAAATCGGTAATAGTTTTTAACAACTCATCGTATTCATTACGAAGTTTGTCTTGCTCTAAGCCAGTCAACTGTCTCAGTCGCATTTCCACTATGGCTTTGGCCTGAATTTCAGAAAGCTCAAATTTGGAAATCAGGTTTTCACGAGCTTGGTCGGCATTGGCAGAACCACGAATGATTGCAATAACTTCATCTATATTGTCAGAAGCAATAATTAAACCCTCCAAAATGTGAGCTCGCTCTTCAGCCTTTTTCAATTCAAATTTTGTTCTTCGAACCACCACATCATGACGATGCTCAACAAAATAGTGAATTAATTGTTTTAAATTCAATAGCTGAGGCCTCCCCTCTACCAGTGCAATATTATTTACGCTGAATGAAGACTGTAAAGCAGTATACTTATATAATTTATTGAGAACTATATTGGGAATGGCATCACGCTTGAGAACATAAACGACACGCATTCCATTTCTGTCAGACTCGTCTCTAATATTGCTAATGCCTTCAATCTTCTTATCATTAACCAGCTCAGCAGTCTTTCTGATCATCTCTGCTTTATTCACTTGGTAAGGTATTTCTGTGACCACAATACACTCTCGATCCCTCACCATTTCAATATTTGCGTTGGCTCTCATGACCACTCTTCCTCTACCTGTCAAAAAGGCTTCTTTGACCCCTTCATAACCATAGATGATCCCTCCTGTAGGAAAGTCAGGTGCTTTGATGGTTTGAATCAGCTCATCAATAGTAATCTCGTTGTTATTGATATATTGAATGGTACCGTCAATGACTTCCGTCAAATTATGGGGTGGCATATTGGTTGCCATTCCAACAGCAATTCCAGAAGTTCCATTAACCAATAGATTGGGAACACGTGTCGGTAATACAGTAGGCTCTTTTAATGTATCGTCAAAATTCAGTTGGTGATCAACCGTATCCTTTTCGATGTCCGCTAACAAATCTTCGGACATTTTCTTCATCCTCGCCTCGGTATATCGCATGGCAGCTGGACTATCACCGTCAATAGAACCAAAATTTCCCTGCCCATCAACCAATAGATAACGCAAACTCCACTCCTGAGCCATGCGCACCATAGTATCATATACTGAACTGTCTCCGTGAGGATGGTATTTACCTAAAACCTCACCTACGATACGGGCTGATTTTTTATAAGCAGTATTGGCCCTGATACCCAGTTCGTGCATACCATAAAGTACTCTTCTATGTACAGGTTTTAAGCCATCACGGACATCTGGCAAGGCACGTGACACAATGACAGACATTGAATAATCAATGTAAGCCGACTTCATTTCGTCCTCGATATTAATGGGAATTAACTTTTCTCCGTCAACCATTTAATTTTATTTAAAGTATTAGCTAAAATACTTTATGATGGGGTAGATAATGGTTTTTCCGCAATAAATTTTACTGAATTTATCAACATGATAATATTGCATTTTGCTCATAAAATTTTGTATTTGTGATTTTGCTAAATGATATTTTTTTTGTCTATTAGCTTTTAAGTGTTAAGTGGAATAATTTTTGATTAACATTTAAAGATTAAATTAATTTCATTATGGATGATAACTTTTCACCTAGAGTTAAAGATGTAATTTCCTACAGTAAAGAAGAAGCCCTTAGATTGGGTCACAATTCCATAGGTACAGAGCATCTAATGTTGGGGATATTGCGTGATGGTGGAGGAAAAGCTGTTTCAATACTCAAGTCGATTGAGGTAGATTTAAACGAATTGAGACGAAAGGTTGAAATACTCAACCCAGCGGTTATTGAAAATTCTGGTGCCATTAATAACAAGAAGAATCTACATCTTACCCGTCAGGCAGAGAGAGCTTTAAAAACAACCTTCTTGGAGGCTAAACTATTTCACAGCGATATTATAAACACTGCACACCTTTTGCTTTGTATTCTCAGAAATGAAAATGACCCCACCACTAAGCTACTCCTCAAAATGAGTATCGATTACGATATTGTCAAAGAACAATTTAAATTGATGATCGCCAGTGATGATCAAGACTACATGGACATTACTTCCGACTCTTCTTTTCCTGAAGAAAAAGATGATGAAAACGAGTCAAGTAAAGAAAATCCATTTGTCCCTACCACTGAATCTAGAGTCAATGTCAAATCCAAAACCCCTGTCTTAGACAATTTTGGTCGTGATGTTACCGCATTGGCCGAAAAAAACAAACTAGACCCTGTAGTAGGAAGAGAAAAAGAAATCGAAAGAGTTTCACAAATCCTCAGCCGAAGGAAGAAAAACAATCCTTTATTAATCGGTGAACCTGGTGTCGGTAAATCTGCTATTGCTGAAGGTCTGGCACTACGTATCATACAAAAAAAAGTCTCCAGAGTGTTGTATGGTAAACGTGTGGTTTCTCTTGATTTAGCAAGCTTAGTAGCGGGTACCAAATACAGAGGACAGTTCGAAGAACGAATGAAAGCAGTAATGAATGAGCTGGAAAAAAATGACAACATCATTCTCTTTATAGATGAAATCCATACCATCGTAGGTGCTGGAGGAGCCACTGGAAGCTTGGATGCTTCCAATATGTTCAAACCTGCTTTGGCTCGTGGTGAAATACAATGTATTGGAGCGACTACTCTAGACGAATACCGTCAAAGTATTGAAAAAGACGGTGCTTTAGAACGACGTTTCCAAAAAGTTTTGGTTGAAGAAACCACCGAAAAAGAAACACTCGAGATATTGAGAAATATCAAAGATCGATATGAAAATCATCACAATGTGATGTATACCGATGAAGCCTTAAAGGCCTGTGCTGAACTAACTGCTCGCTACATGACCGATCGATATCTTCCAGACAAAGCCATTGATGCACTTGACGAGGCAGGTTCAAGAGTTCATATTAAAAACATGAATGTTCCTGATGAAATCATCAAATTGGAAGAGGAGCTAGAAAAAGTAAAAGAATTAAAAAATTCTGTTGTTAAAAAACAAAAATACGAGGAGGCTGCCAAACTCAGAGATGATGAAAAACGAGTTGAGAGAACACTACTTGAAGCGCAAGAAAGATGGCAAGAAGAATCAAAACTTAACAGAGTTACCGTCAATGATACTCACATTGCTGACGTCGTATCGATGATGACCAATATACCCGTCAATAAAATTGTTAAAAGTGAAAAGAATAAATTGGCGCACTTGGCCGACAGCATAGGGGAAAAAATCATTGGACAAAAAGAAGCTGTTGACAAAGTCGTCAAAGCTATACAAAGAAATAGAGCAGGGCTTAAAGACCCCGACCGCCCTATTGGTTCCTTTATTTTTCTGGGACAAACGGGTGTTGGAAAAACACAATTGGCCAAGATACTAGCCAAAGAAATATTTGACTCTGAAGAAAATCTCATTCGTGTTGATATGAGCGAATACATGGAGAAATTTGCAATTTCCAGATTGATCGGAGCGCCTCCAGGATATGTAGGTTACGAAGAAGGAGGACAACTCAGTGAAAAAGTGAGACGACGCCCCTACTCCGTAATTTTGCTCGATGAAGTCGAGAAAGCGCACCCTGACGTTTTTAATATGCTTCTTCAAGTATTAGATGATGGATTCTTGACCGATAGTTTGGGTCGTAAAATCAATTTCCAAAATACCATTATTATCATGACTTCCAATATTGGAGCAAGGCAAGTAAAAGACTTTGGAACTGGTGTAGGTTTTGAAACTACTAACATGAAGTCCCAAGCTAGCGATATTGAAAAAGGAGTTATCCAAAATGCATTGAAGAAAACTTTTGCACCTGAATTTCTTAACCGTATCGACGATATCGTCATTTTCAACTCACTCGAGAAAAAAGACATAGAACAAATCGTTGAAATAGAATTGGTTAAACTAACCAATAGAGTAGATAAACTTGGGTATAGCATTTCGCTTACCAAGACGGCGAAGGCATTTATCAGCGAAAAAGGTTTTGACAAGAAATACGGAGCTAGACCTCTCAACAGAGCAATTCAAAAATACATCGAAGACCTCTTGGCAGAAAATGTTGTCAATAACATCATAGGAGAAGGCACCAAAGTAATCATTGACTATAAAAAGGAGGCTGAGGAACTTTACATAAAAGACGCTCCTGCAGTCAAAGAAAAGTAGAAATTTTACCCTCCCAAAAGAACCACCCACTATGAATGGTTTTTTTGGGCCTGATAACACCCTCTAAAATTGTCTCCAAAAAATTTTAAAGCTGATGGTTTTGTAATATTTTTGCCAACATGTTGAATATAAATTCATATAAAATAATCCCTACTTACGACTCTGGGTCAAATGTTATAGCAAACGCTCCTTTTTTCTTGACCATGACCACCCCTATGGGGGTAGATCATCACATATAATGCTATGACCACATGTCCTCAAACCTTTCATTTAAAGTCAAAACATTCCAATCAATTCAAATCAATTAGCATTCCTACAATAAATAGGATTGCTAAAAAGAAAAATATATAAAATGAAAGTTTTAAAATTTGGTGGAACATCGGTAGCAAATTCCAAAAATCTAACCAATGTTCTAAAAATTGTTCAAAAACAAAAATATCCTATTGCAATAGTGGTATCAGCCCTAGGTGGGATTACCGACCTACTCATGGATATGCTCTCTTTAGCCCAATCGGGCGATGATAACTACAAAAACCATCTTCCGCTTGTTGAAAAGCGACACTTAGAGACTATAAAAAGCTGTGTTCCTATTCAACATCAAAGTGCCATCATAAGTTTTCTTAAAAAGCATCTTAATGAATTGGAATCCAGATTAGATGCAATTCATCTTTTGGAAGAAGCCACCCCAAAAAACAATGCTGCTATTTCGGCATACGGAGAATTACTCTCCAGCAATATCATTCAAGAAATATTTAGTTTTAATGGTATTGACAGTGTTCTCAAAGACAGTAGAGATCTGATCACAACACTGCACCATAATGGTAGAGAAGTTGTAGAACAGCTAACTTCCGAAGATAACATTAAAAACTTTTTTAAAGAAAATACCGCTAATGTGGTGCTACTCCCAGGTTTTATTGCCAGCAATGCATCAGGTGAAACCACTACTTTAGGAAGAGGTGGATCGGACTACTCTGCAGCTCTAATTGCCAGCGCAACAGAATCAGAAGTATTGGAGATATGGACAGATGTAAGCGGTATGTACACCGCACATCCCAAAATTGTTGCGCAAGCCAAACCGATCGAAAAGTTGACCTACTACGAGGCTATGGAGCTCTCCCATTTTGGAGCCAAAGTAATTTATCCTCCTACACTTCAGCCCATCATTGAGAAAAAAATACCAATTGTTATTAAAAACACTTTTGCTCCTGAGGATGCAGGTACCTTGATCGACGATTCTCCAGCAGTTGAAAATGGGGAAATAGTCAAGGGCATCAGTCATATAGACAATGTAGCCCTCATCAATTTAGAAGGAAGTGGAATGATTGGAATTACAGGTTTTTCAAAAAGATTCTTTGAGGCCTTATCGGATGAAAACATTAATGTCATAATGATTACCCAAGCGTCTTCTGAACACTCCATTTGCATAGGAGTAAAAGAAGAAGAGGCTTTGGCAGCTAAAAAAGTAATCGATGAAAAATTTGCCTTTGAAATTTCCATCAACAAAGTAGCACCAGCTATTATTGAAAAAAACATGGTCAATATTGCAGTGGTTGGAGAAAAAATGAAAGATCATCAAGGCATCAGCGGTAAGCTGTTCAGTAGCCTTGGGGTAAACAACATCAATATAAGAGCGATTGCACAAGGAGCATCAGAAAGAAATATTTCCATCATCATTGATAAGAAAAATGTTACCAAAGCCATTAACACACTCCATGAAAGTTTCTTTGAAGCACAGGTAAAGGAGTTGAATCTATTTGTCACAGGAGTAGGAAATGTAGGTAGCAAATTGTTGGAACAGATTGAAAAGCAAACGAATTACTTAATTGAAAATTTAAGACTAAAAATACGTGTCATTGCCATTTCAAATTCTAAAAAAATGGTATTAGAAGAAGAGGGCCTTGATTTATCCAATTGGAAAACAAAATTACAGGAGAGCAAAACCAATGCCAATAGAGATTCCTTTTTTGAATATGCCAAAAAACTCAACCTCCGTAATAGTATTTTTGTTGATAATACTGCCAGTGAAGTAATTGCGAAAGAATACGCTCAATATTTGAACAACAATATTGGAGTGGTTACTTGTAATAAAATCGCTGCTGCGGATGAGTTAAACAACTACCTCAATCTGAAAAAGATATCGAGGAAATTTGGAAGTCCATATCTGTTTGAAACCAATGTAGGTGCAGGTTTACCAATAATTGATACGCTCAATAATCTCATCGCTTCTGGAGATCAAATCATCAAAATTCAAGCAGTATTATCAGGCAGTCTTAATTTTGTATTCAACAACTTCAAAGCAGGTGCTTCTTTTCACGATGTGGTACTTGAAGCACAGCAACAAGGTTATACCGAACCCGATCCTAAAATCGATCTCAGTGGAATTGATGTCGCCCGTAAGATTTTAATCCTAGCGCGAGAAAGTGGTATGAGTATTGAATTGGATGAAATTGAAAATGAATCTTTTTTACCTCAAGAATGCTTGGATACAAAAGACAACAAATCTTTTTTTGAATCTCTAATTCAATACAGTGGACATTTTGAGAAGATGCTCGAAAATGCCGAGAAAGAAGGTGCAAAAATGAAATATGTTGCCCAATTGGAAAATGGGAAAGCAAAAGTGGGAATCCAATTGGTCAAAGAAGGTCATGATTTCTATAATTTAGAAGGAAGCGATAACATCATTCTTTTCTATACCAATCGCTATAAAGAGCAACCCTTGATTGTCAAGGGAGCAGGTGCAGGAGCCGATGTAACCGCCTCTGGTATTTTTGCAGACATCATCAGAATTGGAAAACAATAAGGATGGAAAAAATCAAAATTTTTAGTCCTGGCAGTGTAGCCAATGTGTCCTGTGGATTCGATGTATTGGGATTTTGCTTAGACGATGTTGGTGACGAAATGATCGTTCGTAAAACCAAATCTCCTGGAGTGAAAATTACCAAAATTGAAGGCCAAAAACTTCCCCTAGACGTAAAAAAAAATGTGGCGGGTGTAGCGGCTACCGCCTTACTGAATAACCATCCTACAAAAGAAGGATTTGAAATTGAAATCTATAAAAATATCAAAGCGGGGAGCGGTATTGGAAGCAGTGCCGCCAGTGCTGCGGGAGCTGTATTTGGCATCAATGAACTATTGGGACGGCCCTTTACCTCCCATGAATTGATTGTTTTTGCTATGGAAGGAGAAGGCCTTGCCAGCGGAGCTCCCCATGCTGATAATGTCTCTCCTGTTCTTTTGGGAGGAATTACCCTAGTAAGAAGTATCAAGCCTGTTGATGTCATCAAACTCCCCTGTCCAAAAGAGTTGACAGCTGTGGTCCTACATCCTAAGATTGAATTGAAAACCTTGCATGCCAGAGAAATTCTCAAAAAAAATGTAAGCATGGAAAAAGCCATTCAACAATGGGGAAACCTCGGAGCTTTTGTAGCTGCACTCTATAATGAAGATTATGAATTGATGTCTCGAAGTTTGAAAGATGAAATCGTTGAACCCATGCGTTCCTTATTGATTCCTGAATTTGACTCTCTTAAAAAAGTTTGCAAAGCTGAAGGAGCAATAGGGTTTGGAATATCAGGTTCCGGTCCTTCTGTCTATGCCCTGACCAGAGGAACAGATAAAGCGCAAAAAATTTCTGATGCCATGAAAAAAATTATTTCGTCGATTGGTATAGATTTTGTAATACATATATCTACTATAAACAATCAAGGAATAAAAATTATCCCTAATTAATGAAGTATTACAGTCTAAATCACAATTCAAAAAGCACTCTTTTTCACGACGCGGTAATTCGTGGTTTAGCCCCTGACCGAGGACTTTATTTTCCTGAAAAAATCCCTCAACTTCCAAAAAGTTTTTTTGATGATATTGAGAATATGAGCATTCCCGAGATGGCCTACAAAGTCATCAAACCCTATGTGGGAAATCAAATATTAAAGGAAAAATTGATGGAGATTGTATCAGAGACCCTAGATTTTAATTTTCCCATCATAGAGATTACAGAAAATATTGCAGCACTAGAATTATTTCAAGGCCCAACATTGGCCTTCAAAGACGTGGGTGCTAGGTTCATGGCTCGGTCACTGGGATATCTCAATAAAGACAGCAATGAAAACATTACTGTACTGGTAGCTACCTCTGGAGATACAGGAGGTGCAGTGGCCAACGGTTTTTTGGGAGTTAAAGGTGTAAATGTGGTCATTTTATATCCCAAAGATAAAATCAGTGACATTCAGGAAAAACAACTGACGACTCTAAAACAAAATATTACTGCTTTAGAAGTTGATGGTGTTTTCGATGATTGTCAAGAAATGGTAAAAACCGCTTTTCTGGATGCCAGCTTATCCACTGTCAACCTTACCTCGGCCAACTCGATCAATGTCGCACGCTGGTTACCACAAATGTTTTATTATTTTATCGCCTACCGAGCTCTAAAAAACAAAAACAAAA
>JABGSU010000030.1 GCA_018647605.1 Flavobacteriaceae bacterium
CTTTGGAGTAAAGCACTTCCCTCAGGCAATATCCTAGAGATGGAAAAACATCTTTCTGATCACAAGTTGGTATGGGCGTTGCTTGAGTTGAGATAAGACAAATTATGTAGATAAACACAGAATAGATAAGTGAAACCTTATAAATATTTATTTGTTTTGATGATTTTCCTTTTGAGGCGCAAGCATCAAGAATTTTTAAAACTAAAATTTATGAAAAAAAATCAATTACTTTTTATACTATCAATATTTTCTTCATTATTTAATACTTTAAATGCGCAGCGTCAGTTGGTTTCTTTAAATAAAGAATGGGATTTTAACGGAGCATCACTTTGGGAGGAATCCATAGAGGAAGTGGTCGATCTGCCCCATACATGGAATACCGAAGATGCAGCACAGGGCTATACCTATTTTAGGGGAGAGGGAAACTATACCAAAAAATATTTTGTTGATCAGTCTTTAAAGGGAAAACGGTTGTTTTTAAAATTTGAAGGAGTTCAAACAGTTGCAAATGTGAGTGTAAACGGAACCCATTTGGGCGAGCATCGTGGCGGTTATTCTGCTTTTACTTTCGAAATCACAAAGAATGTAAAATATGGGGAGTATAATTATATTGAAGTAAAAGTTGATAATTCTGAAACAGAGGATATTCTTCCATTGGGAGGAGATTTTAATATTTATGGGGGAATTTATCGTCCGGTACAACTTATAATAACCGAGGAGATTTGTATTTCGCCACTCGATTTTGCTTCGCCAGGTGTTTATCTTTTTCAGAACAACATTACTAAAGAAAAGGCCGAAGTTTCTGTTGTAACAAAAATTTCAAATGCGTCCGTATCAAATTCAAAAATCGAGCTTGAAGTAGTTATCAGTGATGCTGTTGGAAAAATTGTCCATCAAGGCAAAAAAGAGGTTTTTGTTAATGCAGGTGGAACAAAAGATACAAATCATTCGGTGCTAATCAGCAAACCGCACCTTTGGAATGGGCTAAAAGATCCCTACCTCTATTCTATAAAGGTATTGCTAAAAGAGGGTGAGAAAATAATTGATGAAATTACTCAGCCACTGGGTTTAAGGTATTACCACACCGATGCAGAAAAAGGTTTTTTCCTAAACGGTGAGCATTTAAAAATCAAAGGAGTAAGTCGCCATCAGGATTTTGCTGGAGTAGGTTCTGCTTTATCAGAAAAGCACCACAGGCAAGATATGAAATTTATCTCAGAAATGGGAGCCAACGGAATTCGTCTCGCACACTACCAGCATTCGGAGTTTTTTTATGCTTTGTCAGACTCATTGGGAATGACAGTTTGGGCTGAAATACCTTTTGTAGGAAGCAATCAGGATGGTTATATCGATTCTGACGAATTTAGAAAAAATAGCAAGCAGCAACTGCAAGAGTTAATTCGCCAGAATTTTAATCACCCGTCAATATTATTCTGGGGTATATATAATGAGATTGGTAATTATAACGACCCAGTTTTAACAGCCATCATTAACGATTTACAAAAGCTCGCAAAAGCAGAAGATCCAACGCGCCAAACTGTAGCCGCTTCTTTTATAAGGCGTGTTGATGATTCATTGCACAAAATTCCAGATATGATTGCTTGGAACAGATACTTTGGTTGGTATTACAACAAACCCTTCAAGCTTGGAGACTTTTTGGATCTAATTCATGAGGAAGAACCTAGCTTTAAGATTGGAGTATCGGAATACGGCGCTGGAGGAAGTGTAATGCATCACGAAGAAAAAATTCGTAGGCCTTTCCCCATATTTCACGAATGGCATCCAGAGGAGTATCAAACCACGGTGCATGAAGGCATCTGGAAGGTCATTAATGACCGAGACTACGTGTGGGGAAGTTATATTTGGAATATGTTCGATTTCGGTTCCCATTTTAGGCGTGAGGGTGATGCGATTGGAATTAACGATAAAGGAATGGTCAGTTATGATAGAAATACAAAGAAGGATGCTTTCTTTTTCTACAAAGCAAACTGGAGCGAAGAACCAGTAATCCATCTAACCAATACACGCTTTAAAATTCGTGAAAATGATAAGATAAATGTTAAGGTCTATTCCAATCTTGGAGCAGTTGAATTATTTGTAAACGGTAAATCTGCAGGAACAAAAAAAGGCGAAAATGCCGTTTTAATTTGGCAAGACATTCACCTTAAGGAGGGTAATAATAAGGTGAAAGCTGTTGCAAACATCAATGGAAAAAAATATTCAGACACAGTGATTTGGATGTACGAAAAAAATCTGATTCTAGAATCTGTAATTTCTTTTTTTAGATGGTTGATCAAGCCATTTATCGTTCTTTTAATCTCAATAGTTTTTTGGATGATTCGTTTACTTGTAAAAAAACAAGTTCGGTCTCGGCAGAAAGTTTTTGCAATTGTAGCACTTGTTTTAGCAATACTGTTTTTACTTGCAATATTGATAGGACAAATTCTCGTTTCTGGACTAGGATTTAACTTATTTGAATACAGTTTGATTTAGATAATGAAAAACTTTTTCTTTTTTAGTGACCTATTCAAGTCATGTATCCATTGTAAGGTTCCAAGAAATAATAAAAAGATTAGTCTAATTTTGGGTTTTATATAAATAATGGAAAAAAAGAAAGTTAATTTTCGTTGGGCATTCAAAGAATTTATTTGGCCGAGAAGAAAAATATTATCTATAGGGCTTATTTTAATCATTATACGAAGTTTGTCAAGTTTAGTTCTTCCTTATGCCAGTAAGAATCTGATTGATGAAGTTATTCCCGCTCAAAACATGAAGGCACTCAGTCTTTTGCTTTTGGCTGTTTGCATAGCCCTATTATTACAATCCATAAGTTCTTTTTCGTTAACCCGTATTTTGAGTGTAGAAGCACAGCGCTTGATTTCGCTTCTGCGTGCCAAGGTTCAACAGAAATTATTAACACTTCCTGTTTCTTTTTTTGATAATGAAAAGTCTGGAGCCCTAGTTTCACGTGTGATGACCGATGTAGAAGGGGTAAGGAATTTAGTAGGCACAGGTCTTGTGCAGTTAATTGGTGGAAGCCTGACCGCAATTATCTCTTTGGTTATTTTGATTAAGATAAATGCTACAATGACCTTTTTGGTTATTGTACCTGTAATTATTTTTGCATTCATTGCATTAAAGGCGTTTGGTTATATACGTCCAATTTTTAGAGCCAGGGGAAAAATAAATGCAGAAGTCACAGGTCGGCTTTCAGAAACACTTAACGGAATTAGGGTTATTAAAGGATTTAATGCAGAGTTACAGGAGCAATATGTATTTGAAAAAGGAGTTGATCAATTATTTCAAAATATAAAAAAAAGTCTAACCGCAACAGCCTTAATTACTAGCTTGTCGACATTTTTATTAGGCCTAACTTCGGCTGGAATCATGGGAATAGGAGGTTATTATATTATGCAAAATACCATGACATATGGCGATTTTGTATCCTTTACCCTTTTTCTCGGATTTATGATAGCACCCATTGTACAAATGAGTAACATAGGTAGCCAATTAACCGAAGCTTTTGCAGGGCTGGACAGAACCCAAGAATTACTTCAATTAGATGAGGAAAATAATCTTGCACTCAGAACTCAAAAAATTAAAAGTATAAAAGGAGAAGTGACCTTCAAGAATCTTTCTTTCAGTTATGACGATAAAATAGAAGTATTACAAAATATTAATTTTTTTGCACCACAGGGTAGTGTCACCGCATTAGTAGGATCATCTGGATCAGGAAAATCAACCATTTCGGGATTGGTTACAGCTTTTTTAAATCCTACTGCTGGACAAGTCTTAATTGATGGAATTGATTTGTCTTCAGTTGATTTAAATAGTTATAGAAGTCAATTAGGAGTAGTTCTTCAAGATGATTTTTTATACGAAGGCACCATACGGGAAAATATTCTTTTTCCACGTCCCAATGCAAGTGAGGATGAATTACTGGCTGCGGTAAGAGGAGCTTATGTTGACGAATTTGCTGATCGATTTGAAATAGGCTTAAACACCATTATTGGAGAACGAGGGGTCAAGTTGTCGGGGGGGCAAAAACAGCGGATATCGATAGCTAGAGCTTTATTGGCTAATCCAAAAATTATTATTTTAGATGAAGCTACTTCCAATTTAGATTCAGAGAGCGAGGCTTTTATTCAAAAAAGCTTAGAAGCGTTGATGCACGACAGAACAACTTTTGTGATTGCACATCGATTAAGTACTATTCAAAAGGCAGATCAAATTTTAGTAATTGAAAATGGTGCCATAGTTGAACAAGGAAAGCATCAGGAACTTATTTCTGTAAAGGGACGATATTATGAATTACATACCTATCAAACAAGAATCTAGTTGCTTTTGCTGGCTACTATTTTATTGAGCCTTTAAGACTTGTTCTATTGTTACCATTGTGAACAATTAAAGTATCTGATAATCCAAGATCAAACAGAGCTTTAATGAGGTGGTTCAAAGAGCTTATTTTTGGATTAGAAAACTATACACTAGTTCTCATCAAATACTCTCAAAATTGATAAAAATGGCGTAAAACAATTTCAATTTAGTTACTTATTTGGCACGAACCACTTTAAACTGATAAGTACCCGATCCTAACTTTAACTCAGCTATATTGTGTTCAAATCCGAGCAATTGAATCTCTTTAGCACTTGCAATGGGTTTGTTGTTTTCCCATATATCTGATCCCACTTTCGCTGGAATAAATACTGTTGCTATTGTATTGTCGGGAACTGTCAACTCAAGTGAATAGATTTTATCAGTTTTTTTCCAGCTTACATTAATGTTTCCATAGGGAGAAACATGGTGTCCTTTTGCCCATTGAAGCGAATCATGAAATGCAGGCCTTACAATAAACTCTTTATATCCAACTTCTTTTGGATCGGGTTGAATGCCCAAAATACCTCGTTGAAACCAGCCACCAATTCCATTTAAACAGCCATGCACCCGAGAATTACATTCACTCCAATATTCTGGCCAGGTTATCTCTCCTCGTTCTATAATTTCTCCATAGCTGGGGTAAGTAGTTTGACTGGTAAGTGTATACAACAAATCCTGATTGTTCTTTTTTGTAAGGTATTTAACTAAAAAATAGGTTCCATGAATTCCAGTGTCAAAGTGTCCATCTTGTGATACAAGTATTTCTTCTTTGAGCTTTGTCTCAACTTTCGATATATCATTTTCTGGAACTACACCTGCTATAAGAGGTAAGACCAAATGCGTTTGTCTGCTGTCTATATAGGTGTAGTTTTTAGGATTATAAAAATGATGGTTGACAGCCTCGCTTATTTCCGTAGCCTTAGTCTTATACTTTGATGCCACATCTTCCATCTCTAGTATTTCGGCAATATTGGCAGCAATTTTCAAAACATAAACGTAATAACAATTGTTAAAAAGTGCAGCCTCGGGAGTATGGCTTCCCTCATCTTTCCTTGGATTTGCCCAATCGCCTAAAAACAACCATTCTTTATTTCCGCCATACTCCCAATCTCCAGGAGACACTATATCAAGTAACCCTTTATTATTTTCGTTTTTTTCAAGATATGACAACCAATTTTGAGCGGCAGAAAAAGTAGTTTCAAGAATTCGGGTATCGCCATAGTTTAAATATACTTCCCATGGCATGGTAAGAATAAAACCACTCCATGCTGGCCCACCACCCCCTCCAAGTGTTGGCGCAGTATGGTTAATTCTTCCATTCTTATCCTGAATGTCTACCCAATCTTGTCCCCATTTGGTAAAAAAGGAATGGGAAGCAAAAGCATCAAGGGCTATTTCCAAGCTGCCGTGTCCATCACCCCCATAACCAAGCCTTTCTCGATGTGGACAATCTACTGTCATTCCTCCTGTGGATAAACTTTCGTAGGTGTAACAAGTGTAATTGTATATTTTATTGAGCAGATTATTTGAACATTCAAAATCTCCTATTCTGGCTCTGTCGTTTGTAACTTGGTATCCTAAAATATCCGTCAGCTCTGGTTGATAATCTATACCGCTAATGGTTATGTATTCCACCTGATGATAGGTAAAGCGATTACAGAAAATAGTTTTTCCTGATTCATCAAGCACTACCGTATTTCTTTGATTAAACTCTTCCTCTTTATCCGGCCATGATGAAGCCGAAACTCGAATTTCTTGCCCAGGCTTCCCCTTTAGTGAAGCCTCTATCCACCCCGTGTAAATTTTATCCATGGTAAACTGATACTTTCCTTCAGCCAATTTTTTTACCGCTATTGCGCTTCTTTTTTTAGCCGCTCTGTTTGGTTCTACAAAATCGGATGATACTTTCAAATCGAATTTTACTTCATCCACATTTGCCCAAAATTTTTCATTATTACTGTCCTGAGTCCACATAATATTTCGACCCGAATCATCTATAAAATCACCACCGAAATTACTGTTGTGCCAACCGCCATAATGAGAGGTATTACTGGATGTAAATTTCCAGCTTTTATCTGTTGCAAACCAGTCGTTATTTATTTTAATTTGCGCTTTACACAAAGGACTTTTATCTATATTAAAACTGGCTTTTGGGTTTCCATCCTTAAAATTTGCCCAGCCAGAAGCCAGCCATATAACAATATTATTTTTCCCTTTGTTCAAATAGGGTGCAATATCGTAACTGGAATAAAGTACCCGGTTTCTTAAATCTGAGACTGAAGGAGTAAGAACTGCATCACTAATTTTTTTACCGTTAATGTATAGTTCGTGAAAACCAACAGAGGCGATATAAGCAGGTGCAAAATCTGGAATATTTTCAATCATAAAATTATATTTAAGGAATGGGTAATTACTCGAATCAGCGGTAGGAGTGTGAACCCATTTTGAAATCCAATCCTCTTCTTTTAAAATTCCCGTTTCAAACGAAGCCCATTCACTAAACTCACTTTTACTTCCTTTCTTATCTTGGACCTGAACCTTCCAATAATATTTTTTTGCAGACTCCAGTGGCTTCCCATTGTATTTTACATTGACCGACTGGCTCGAGGGAACTACTCCCGAATCCCAAAAAAAAGGTTTATTTTCTGAAGGAATATTATTTGATTCCACTACAATAATTCTATATGAACTTTGGCCGACATTGCGTTTTGCTGAAGCCTTAATTTGCCAGCTCAAAAAGGGTTGATCTTTTTCAACACCTCTAGGACTAATTTGATATTCGCATTTAAGACTTTCGAGTTTTAGAACACTTTTATTTTGAGCACTGCATACGTTTAAAATCAGGACAAAACTGATAATGATTAGCAGTAAACGATAATATTTCTTCATTGTATATAACTGTGAGTTCCTAATATAAAGTTTAAACAGGATGTAGACTATACCTAATAAGTCTTTTCCACAAAATCAAATTAAAAGAGATCTTCTAATAATTAAAAACCCAAAGGTCAAAACCCACTGTAAATATGAGAAGACAATATTCATCTTCTTTTGGATTTAATCTAATATTAAGTTAAATAAGACTCTTTATTTAATCTATAAAATCTAGAGTTAAAATCATTATACTGCCAATTATTTTAATTAAATATTGACTCAACACACATAGCTGGAGGATTTGATGTTTTGATTTATGCTGACAAGGATAAAAAGAAAAAATTTAATTTAGAGGATCAATTTTTTTTTGACAAAATGGAGATGCTAAATAAAATTCTCTCCCTTTGATTTAATCCAAAAGACCTTAAAATTTTTGTGGTTTTATAAAATGGAGGTGGATAGCTTCCCTGTACTGTCAGAAAAACTTTCTGTCTCAATATCCAATTTGTTTAGCATACTAACAAATAGGTTGGATAACCTTTCCTGTTTTTCCTCAAATTTTGTGTAAGCACCATGCTTAACCCCAAGGTCAGAACCTCCTGCCAATATGAGAGGACAGTTTCTGGCATTATGAGTCGTGCTACAGGCACTTCCATAAAGAATTAGAGTATTGTCCAACAAAGAACCGTGAATATCTTTGGTGTTTTTCATCTTATTGATAAAATAGGCGAACTGTTTGGCATACCATCGATCTAAACGTCCCCAATCTCCCCAGTGTCCTGTGACTCTGTCATGAGAAATGGTATGATGACCCTGAAGGCCGAGTGCGATTTTAGAAAAATTATCTCCAAACCCCATACCGTCTTCACGAGCCATCATATAAGACATGACTCTTGTTGCATCAGTTTGAAATCCTAGGATCATTAAGTCCATCATCGAACGAACATAATCTTCAGGAGCACTAGTAGGATCAACATCTAAATTAATCAAGCTTGAGTCAAACTCTTCCATAGGAACATCCAACCATTTCTCATTTCGATTCAATTGTTTCTCTACCTGATTGAGTGAAGATAAATATTCATCCAATTTGACCTTATCATTTGATCCAAGGCGATTTTTGAGTGTTTTACTGTCTTCTAGGACCAAATCGACTATCTTTTTACCTTGGTGTATGCTTTTTCTTCTTTCTTTGGTGGTCGCTCCTCCATTGGGAGAAAAGTAGCGTTCAAATATTTCCCGTTGTCTGTGTTCTGAAGGAATTGGTCTTCCTGAAGAATTAAATGATAGGGTAGAGGTTCTTGATTTGTAGCCTACTCCGCCATCTGTTGATAAAGTTAGAGAGGGAAATCGCGTATATTGACTTAATCTTTCAGCAGCAACTTGATCTACCGAAACACTGTTTTTATATTCACCTCGTAAGTCACCACCCGTTAAAAATGAATCACCAGCCATATGACCGAGTACATTGCGGCTGAAGGGGTGGCTCAATCCTCCCATGATTGACATATCGTTGCGGTGAAGGGAGAGTGGCGCCAGTGATTTGGTCAACTTGTAATCGGTTCCTTCACCAATGGGAAACCAATTCCAGTTTTTGTGGTATTCACTTTCTTTTGGAGGTAAACCGACACCATTGGGAAAGTAAAGAAAACACAAACGTTTTGGAGAATTAGGGGACACAAAATTTGAAAAATTTGTCATAGTCATACCTTCAAAAAAAGGCAGCATACAAGTTACTCCCATACCTTTAATAAAAGTTCTACGGTCTAAATGCCATGATTTTTTACTCATCTTCCTACTATTTTAGTAAACCAACTTTGTTCTTTTTTGTAAAAAGAAGGACTCAAAACAATTTGTTCAATTACCGTCTTAAAACTATAATCGTCATCTATCACTTCTTTTACAATATTATTAATTTCTTCCTCATCTGCAAAACTCACATCTCGACCAATGGCATATGCAAAGAGGTTTTTGACCAACGATTTAGTAAAATCGTATTTTTTCAAATCTAATATATACTCTTTAATACCATGTAATCCCTCAACTTCTGTTCCGTCAGGGAGTTTTGAATAGGAGTCAATGGGCTTCTCTTTAGCGGTCAACCGGAATCTTCCAACCGCATCGTAATTTTCAAATACTACCCCAAAAGGATCAATTTTCTGGTGGCAATCCATACAAGAAACTTTGTTTCGGTGTAAAAACAACTGCTCTTTTAAAGTTAAGTCTTCAAAACCAGGAGTATCAGGATCCAACTCAGGAACATTGGGTGGTGGCGGTGGAGGATGATCTCCGAGTATTTTCTCTTTTAACCATACTGCTCTTTTAATAGGATGGGCTTGAACTCCGTCTGAATGACCACTTAAAAAGGAGCCTTGTGACAGTAAGCCCCCCCTTCCCATTTTTTTTGATAATTGCACAGCTCTAAATTCACTTCCTTTAACACCTTTAATACCATAGAATTCAGCAAGATTTTGATTAAGCATTGCAAAATCTGAATCGATGAAATTCATTATACTTAGATTGTTCTTTAAAACGTAGTCAACAAAACTGTAGGTTTCTTTAAACATATCCTCTTTTACGAAACGAGTATAATCTTCATAGGTATTAACATCTACATCCATACTTTTATGTCGATCTAAACGCAACCATTCGTATGAAAAAGAGTTGACCAATTGACTTATTTTCGTGCTACTGACCATGCGGTCAATTTGTTCAGAAATTCCATCGTATAAATCTCCTTTGGCGGCTAAAGAGGTTAATGTTTCATCGGGAGGAGAATTCCAAAGGAAATAAGATAATTGAGAGGCCAGATAATACTGATCTTTCGATGTATCGGATTCTGGAACTTCTGGTTCAAATAGGTAAATAAAATTGGGAGAACAAAGCACAGCGATCAAAACTTCCATAACACCTTGTTCAAATCGATCAAAATTATCTTTGATACCATTCCAAAAACTCATGTAGCGATCCAATTCACCATGATTTAATGGTCGTCTGAACGCACGTTGCATAAAACGGCTGATGATTTCTTGAGCATAAGTCTCTTGATTAGATTTATGGGGGGAATTGAAAAATATTTGTTGATGACTCTTTGGAGGCCAAGTGGGATAGTAGGGAGCTTCAAACTCAACTGATTTAATGAGTAACGGAGGTCCTTTGAGACTATTGTCTTTAACCAGATGGTTATTCCAAAGGCCAACGGTTAGGATATTGGCTAAATCACCACTGACATCGTCGCTTCTCAAGGGTATGGGAAGGTTTTCTAATCTACCTGTAAATTCAAAAAATTTACTTTCCCCCATTGGAGTCGTTACTTCAACCGCTTCTGCAAAGGTTTTGTAATCCATTCCGTCATCGGTTCTGGATCCTGCAAAAACTTGCATAGAGGGAGTAACAGAGGCATATTTCTCGTCATCCTTTTTGGCCTCCTCTTCAAGAATTTTGGGCAATGGATCATCTTCTGGCAATGGGGTAATCAGAATATGACTGAAGCCGACAAAAAACTTCCCACCGATATACCCTTTGTGTTCCCCTTCAGATAGATAAGCCATGGTGACGGGGGTTATTATTTTATCAACATTTTTAAGACTTGGATCCAGATTGAGACGTTTTCCTATGATACCTTCTTTATTATTTCCCAAAACTTTCAACTGATAGGAGGGGGCTGCATCGTCTGTGGCAAAGGGATGAATCAAATCTATCTGGTATATTCCAGACTTGGGTATGTTGTAATTAAATTCAATATTTACATGATTGGCGATATCTTTAGGCACCAACCAACGATTGTTTTTTAAAACTAATTCTTTGGAGGCTTTAATATCCTTGGCTACTACAGAAATGGTTTTTTGTGTTTCTATTGCAGGCTTTTCATTTCTTAAATCAATGAGTCGTTCGATAGACAAGGAGTTGTAACCTTTTGAAGTCTCTACCCTAAAGGCAAAATCTCCTGTTCTTGGAAAATCTTCTTTGATTAATAGTTTTAAGTTAGGGGAGGGACCTTGCCATGATTTTGGGGTAACTTCTTTAGCGGGTAATGCAGAATTTAAAACCATTCCCTCTTTTACAAGACTGTAGCGGTTACTTGCTGAACCCCTCATTCCTATTCCAATCTTATTCTTTAACTGGATTATTGAATCGTATTTTGTATCGGGTAAATTTTCAATGGGTATTCCACGATCGTTTAGTATTTCCACCAATAAATCTTCGTTGTCAACTGGAGCTGTTTGATACCCTCCAAACTCAGCACCAGAACTACCATCGCTGATTTTTTTCCCCAAAGTAACCCTGTAGCGTTTGGACTTAGGTTTTTTTCCAAAAACAATGGCTTTATTCAATGCCTCACGAGCTATTTTTTGGTAATAGTCAATATGCAGGGCAGAAGTTTGGAGAATATTTCCATTGTTACTGAATCCCATTTTTGACTTTCCATCATCGGGCAGTACATCTCCAAAATTTACAGAAACACCAAGTAATTCATTTAGACTGTTAGTATATTGGACTTTGGTCAATCTTCGCATTACGCTTCTGTTGTCAACTTGTTTGGCTCGAGCGGCTTTTTTTAAATTATCTGACAGCCAATCTACAACCATTCGGCGCTCATCATTTTTTAGTTGCGCTTTCTTTTTGGGAGGCATTTCACCCAAGTTGATGACATTTAAAGCGGAGTGCCATCTTTCAGCATCAGACCCATTGGTCATATTCCAATTCAAGGTATCCAATCTCATCTCCCCTTTTTGCTTTTTTTCACCATGACATTCGTAGCAATACGTTTTGATAATGGGTTGAATGTGATTTTTGTAATACAAGGCTTCTTCGGATGTAGAATCAATCACACTTTTGATTGCCATGTATTCATTACTCTGCTGATCAATATTGAGAATACTTTTCATGCCTAAAGGCATATACTTTGTTAAATAATCCTCTCCGTGTGTTAGATATCCACCATAATGTCCAGCCAATGACAACAAAATAACATTTGAGAATAAAAATATTTTATAAAAACGACTGACACTATCGCCATCTTTGGTTGATTTTTTTTGGCGTAATACCACCAGCCAAATACAAATTAGGGCGGTAAACCAACCCAACCATTTATGGGTGTTCAATAAATCATCATCATAGCTTCCCGTTGATCCTAAAAGAAAACCCAAAACAAGAGTAGGGACAATACTAAAAACTGAAAACCAAAGCAAAAGATCACAAGCGGAATCTAAATTTAGCTTGGGCTTTAGTCCGTTGATTATTTCCATCAAAAAGAGAATAACCAATGCCCCAATAGGAAGGTGAAGAAGGATAGGGTGAAATCGCCCAATAAAAAACAAAAAGGTATTGTCTATATGTCCATCCAATGGAACAAAAAGAAACCCTAATAATATTAGTGTAAATGAAACGGCAATGATAAGACTACGTTTCATTTAAAATAATTTTTTAAAAACAAATAATTCGGAGTTTAGTTTTAAATTTAAAAATACAAAAAAATATGTTAATTAAAATTTAACTATTTGCAAAACCCATCTGTTATATGATAAACTATAAATTAGAGTTGTATTGAATTTAAAAGGGCTAATATTAGTTCAGGACATAACAGGATGGATTGTATTCATTGAAAACATAGATTTAGATAGGTAAATAAAATAATTTTGGCCAACAATTTTAAAGATTAAATAATGAAAACAAAATTTGTTATGATCGCACTTCTGATGTTAATCCTTTCAGAAACTGCGGCACAAAAAATAAAAAAACAAGAGACAGATAAACCCAACATCATCTTTATCTTGACCGATGATCAGCGTTTTGATGCTATTGGATTTTCAGGAAATGAGTTTATAGAAACACCTGAAATGGATGATTTGGCACAGTCGGGAATTTATTTCAACTCAGCCATTGTCACTACCCCTATATGTGCTGCAAGTAGGGCAAGTATTTTAACAGGTCTTCATGAACGTGCACACAATTTTAATTTCCAAACGGGTAATATCCGTGAAGAATACATGTCACAATCTTATCCAATTTTATTGAGAGAAAACGGCTATTATACTGGCTTTTATGGAAAATATGGGGTGCGCTATGATGGTTTGAACAAGCAGTTTGATGAATATGAATCTTACGATAGAAACAATCGTTTTAATGACCGCAGGGGATATTCCTATAAGACCATAGGAACAGACACTGTTCATCTGACCCGTTATACAGGTCAAAAAGCATTAGATTTTATTGATAAAAATGCCACTAATGAAGCCCCTTTTTGTTTGTCACTTAGTTTTAGTGCACCCCATGCTCACGATAGTGCAGTTGAACAATATTTTTGGCAAAATACTACTGATGACCTATTGAAAAATACGACAATTCCCAGCCCAGAATTGAAAGAAGATAAATATTTCCAGGCCCAACCCAAAGCTGTGCGTGAGGGATTCAACCGATTTCGGTGGACTTGGCGATATGATACTCCCCAAAAATACCAGCAGAGTTTAAAGGGGTATTACAGAATGATTTCGGGTATCGATTTAGAAATAAAAAAAATCAGACAGAAATTAAAGGAAAAAGAACTAGACAAGAATACGGTGATCATATTGATGGGTGATAATGGTTATTTCTTAGGAGAGCGACAACTTGCGGGTAAATGGCTTATGTACGACAATTCAATACGTGTACCCCTAATTGTATATGATCCCAGAGTAAAACAGCATCAAACAGTAAGTGACATGGTACTAAATATAGATGTACCCTCTACGATTGCCGATTTGGCGGGAATACAAATTCCAAAGTCATGGCAGGGAAAGAGTTTAATGCCTGTTGTTAATGGAGAAACCACTATTATGGAAAGGGATACCATTCTTATTGAACATCTATGGGATTTTAAAAATATTCCCCCAAGTGAGGGAGTACGAACCGACGAATGGAAATACTTCAGGTATGTCAATGATAAAACCATAGAAGAGCTTTATAATCTGAGAAAGGATCCAAAAGAAGTGCACAATCTAATGGGTAAAAAGAAATATGCAGATGTTGCGAATAAACTTCGCAATAAACTAGAGGCCTTGATCCAAAAAAACGGCAACAAATACCGAAACCCTCCCAGTGATTTGACTGTTGAGTTGATTCGGGCTCCAGAAAATGGTGTTAGGGTATTTGATTTAGAACCCGAATTTGGTTGGACGGTTCCTTTAACATCAAAATTTCAATCAGCATATCAGATTTTAGTAGCATCCAATCCTTCGATTATCAAAAATAATAATGGGGATGTTTGGGACAGTCAACGTATTACTTCTGCAGCATCTACCAATATAGAATACAATGGCAAACCCTTGGAAGTTGGAAAAACGTATTACTGGAAGGTTAGGATTTGGGATGAGGAAAATCGTTTGGTAGATTATTCTCCCTCACAAAAATTTACTACTGGAAAAAACGAAAATTATATTGTTTCAACAGAAAATAAATTTGTGGTGGACCGAGTTCAACCCGTCAAATTTGAAAACAGATCGGATTTTTATTTTATAGATTTTGGTAAGGATGCGTTTGCAACCCTTGATTTCAATTATAAGGCAACGACTCCTCATACCTTAAAAATTAGAATTGGTGAACAATTGGAGGGTGAGAACATCAATAGAAAGCCTCCTGAAAAGAGTCACATTCGTTATCAGGAGATAAAAGTTAAAGTAAGACCAGAACAAAGCAAATATCAATTACAAATTGTACCTGATAAAAGAAATGCCTTAGCGGACAAGGCGATCCCTTTACCAAAAGGTTTTCCTGTTTTAATGCCTTTTAGATATGCTGAAGTTGAAGGGGCACAATACCCATTAAATGCCAATGATTTTAGGCAATTAAGACATCGAACCTATTGGGATGATCATGCGAGTAGTTTTAAAAGTGACAATGATATTTTGAATCAAGTATGGGATTTTTGTAAATACTCTATCAAAGCAACTACTTTCAATGGATTATATGTGGATGGCGACAGGGAAAGAATTCCTTATGAAGCCGATGCCTATTTAAATCAATTAAGCCATTATACCACAGACCGAGAGTACGCCATTGCCAGAAGAACCATAGAATACTTTATGGAAAACCCTACTTGGCCAACAGAATGGCAGCAACATGTGGCGCTTATGATTTATGCTGACTACATGTATACGGGTAACACCGAACTCATTGAAACCTATTATGAAGATTTAAAGCACAAGACACTTTACGAGCTTTCTAATGAGGAGGGGTTAATTACTTCAACAAAGGTAACACAAGAGTTTATGTATAAATTAGGCTTTAAACCGGGTTATAAGAAACCCTTGACAGACATCGTCGATTGGCCAGGGGGAAATTTTCATGGAAATGGAGATAAAGGAGAACGAGATGGTTTTGTATTTAAACCCTATAATACTGTGATCAATGCCTTCTTTTACGAAAACATGAAAATTATGACAGTATTTGCTAAAATTCTTGGGAAAACCCAAGAAGTCTTGGATTTTGAGCTGCGGGCAGCTAAAGCTAAAAAGGCGGTCAATGATAAAATGTTCGATAAAAAACGGGGTGTTTATGTCGATGGTATTGGAACGGACCATTCTTCTTTACATGCCAATATGATGGCCCTAGCATTTGATTTAGTTCCTGAAGAACATTTTGAGTCTGTGATTGCTTATGTGAAATCTAGAGGAATGGCTTGCAGTGTATATGGTTCACAATTTTTGATGGATGGACTTTATAATGCTGGTGAAGAAGATTACGCCCTAGAACTGTTGACCAATACCAGTGACAGAAGTTGGTACAATATGATTCGAATTGGTTCGACCATTTCCCTAGAGGCATGGGATCTGAAATACAAACCTAATTTGGATTGGAATCATGCATGGGGAGCAGTCCCTGCCAATGCAATTCCTCGTGGTTTGTGGGGAATAAAACCTAAAACCCCAGGATTTGGTATTGCTTCTATAAAGCCTCAAATGAGTACTCTAAAATTAAGCAATGTTGAAGTTCCAACCGTCAGGGGAACGATAAAAGCCTCCTATAAATTCAATGGACCAAGGCTTCAAACCTATGAAATCGAAATTCCTGCTAATATGGTAGCCGAGTTTTCCTTGAATAAAATAGAGGGTAAAGATTTTATACACAATGGTCAAAAGGTAGCCTCTTTTTTTAAGTATTTGAGACTTTTACCGGGAAAACACATCATCCAAACTAAAGTAAATTCTTTTTAAAACAATTTTACAAGTTCATAAACTTGTATTTCCATTACTCCCCATAGGGCTTACTACAATGTTTCATTACCTCACCATTGAAAAGGGTTCCTTTGATTAGATTTACCTCATTTTTTTATTTTATCCTTGAGGGAAAATTGGCACCATCTATCGATGCATTGAGGGAGAAATAGACACCCAGCCTTCGTCCTTAAATCAGCAATGGCGATATCCAAGCGATCGTTTATCCACTGATACTTTTATAACTTTTGGCACTCATTCCCGAGGAGGAAGCACTTACCAACCCCAATCCACCCACTGCGAATCTTCTATAAAACCCCTCCTATTCAATTTACTAGTAGGTATTTATCTTTCTAATAATTTTCGATCATAATATGTACTAAACAATACAGCATTTTTTACATGAATTTGATGCCATAACAAAGTCTTAGAGTACAATTTAAAACCTCACGCAATTACTTATTAAAAGTACATTAAAACCTATATTTAGGGCCATGAAAAAAAAGAGAAAATATAATCAAGGGGTAGTGGTTCCCAAAGCTTTAATGCTTCTAATACATTTTTTAGAATTCCTGAATCCCTATTGGGGAATGCGATTGGCGGCTTTCTTTTTTAGTAAACCTTTTAGGTACAAAAGACCAAAGCGAGAACTTCCCATTTTGTCTCGGGCCCAACGATCAATCTACCTTGTTCAAAAACTGAATAAAACCGTATGGTGTTACCATTGGATCGGGAAGGGGCCTAAAATTGTTCTGGTACATGGTTGGAGTAGTAGGGCCACGAATTTTTACGAGATCATTGAAAAACTAACACTTTTAGACTATGATGTATATGCCTTTGATGCCGTGGCGCATGGCGAATCTAAAGGTATAATTACCAATATTCCTGAGTTGATCAAAACATTGGAGGAATTAATTCAGGAATGGGGTCCTGTTGAGGCAATATTGGGTCATTCGGGAGGAGGTTTTGCAAGTGCTTATGTGGTTGCTCAGAATCCTCAGATCAAAAAATTAATTTTGATTAGCCCTTTTAATAAAGTTACAGATGTTTTTAAAAAATATTTTGAGATGATTCAGTTGGGAGAGAAAGCGCGTTTGCTTATGATTGGTTATTTTACCAAATTAACGGGTAAAAAAGTACAGGAACTATCTGGTGAACTTTCAGCCCAAGCGATCCGCGCCAAAACCTTGGTGATCCATGATAGAAAAGATAAAGAAGTTCAAGTCGAAGATTCTATAGATATTGCAAAAAACCTTAAAAACGGTCAACTCATACTCACCGAAGGGCTGGGTCACAGAAGAATATTGAGAGATGAAATGGTGATTAATGAATTAGTAAATTTTTTAAAACCCTTAAAGTTTATTTTTTAAAAATTGTATAACGTAAAATATTTTTTCTAATTTAATATTTTAATATTCTGAAATGAAACGTTGTTTTAAACTTTTGGCGGCAGTGTTTTTAACGCTTTGTTTTCTCATGGTAAGTGCACAAAGGGGTAATACGGGAGATAAAACCTTTGCCGATCGTTTTACTGAGGATATAATTAGCCCTGCCGCTAATACCTTTTTATTGGTTAAAAATACGGTAGATCACGACATCATTGTCTGTGTTCGGGATCAATACAAAAAGTATATAAATCACGTTTATATCCGTAATAATGATGAGTATTTGTTTATGGGTTTACCCATCTCCAGGGTTTATCTTCAATACAAATCGAAAGAGTTTTATTTTGAAGACAATCAAAAAACGGTAATCAATTTTGGTGAGCGCCATACTTTTACTTTTTTCTATGATGCTTCAATGGAAGGTAACTTTACGATGATTAACGAGGATGATTTTTTCAAACCTTAACTTTAAGGTTTGTAATAGTATTCTTACATGCAATTGTTTAATTCTGTTCCACCAAGTCCTTTCATCAAAACATTTAGGATTTAATATAGCTCTGTATCAAGAGCGCAAAAAAGAAATAGATTA
>JABGSU010000031.1 GCA_018647605.1 Flavobacteriaceae bacterium
AGGGTTTTTAACGGGTTCCCGTTTAACCTCTTCTCCATTGTCGACCTTATAAACCAGCTCTTTTTTGGATTGCTCCAAAACATCAACAATGATCCACTCTTGGGAATAAGTTGACATTGAAGCTGAAGAAAGTAATACAACTATTAAAGCTCTCATTATTATAAAATTTAAAAGCCCTTCAGGACTTATTTTCAATTTTTTTACTCAAGTGGACCAGACTAATCATCACAACAGCAACCATAATATGCAAAAAACCAAAAGCAAAAGCATCCAAGCTGTTCAAGTTCCCTCGAATGGATGAAAGCGAAAAAAAGAATACGGCTAAGAGGTTAAATACAGCCACACAATAACCATAAATCAATCTGACCTCTAGCTTGTGCCATACTTTTTTGATAATAAAAAAAGTAACAAATCAAAATAGAAACTCATACAAATATTGAATATCGTTCAATCCCAACATAAATCTTCTTCACTAAATACTTCTCAAAGTTATGCAAAAAACCAATGGATTCAAATCCTAAGAAAATTCATAAGTCTATTTTTAATTATGTTATGCAATACCAATTTAACCATCAAATCAAATGAATTACCACTAAAGTCTATTGGATAAATATAATATTCTCCAAATGGTTTTGAGATAAAAAAAACGAACCATTACATTAACTTTATAATATTTTTGCAAGAAATCAACGACATCTCCCATGAGACGCTTTTTTTATCTTTTAACAGTTTTTGTATCTATAAACAATATTAACGCCCAGCAAAGTCAGCCCACAGATAGCATTTCTAATGATTCGTTAAATATCCTAACTGAAAAAATAAATAAATTCAAATTCTTTGGGTTAACTCAATTCACATTTAATCAAGCCTATTTTGAAAATTGGGTTTCGGGTGGTGAAAATTCTATGACAGGACTTCTCAGCATTGACTATAACATCAATTATATAGATGACAAGGGTTGGGTATGGGACAACAACCTAACGCTTTCGATAGGGACCACTTATCTCTCAGGAAATGAATTTTTCAAAAAAGCAGATGACCGAATAGAAATCAACTCAGTACTCAGTAAAAAAGTGAATACCTATTGGAACTATTGTGCTTATTTCAATTTCAAAACCCAACTGCTTTCGGGCTATCGATATTTCAAAAAAGACGGACAAGATCAAAAAGAAAAATTTTCTAGAATTCTTTCCCCGGCTATCATTCAATTGGGTTTGGGATGGTACTATAAAGAAAGCGATCTCGCTTGGTTTAATATTGCTCCAATAGCCGCCAGAGGGATTTTTGTCAGTAAAAATTACACCCAAAACTTGTCCCCTGGTAAAAAATACTTTGGGGTGGAAAGAGGTGCTAACAGTATCGTATCCATTGGGGCTTCTTTTTCAGGGCTCATCAAATCTAACTTGATGCAAAACATTACCATGGAAAATAAATTCAATGTATATGTAAACTATATAAATAAGGTTGAAAACATAGATTTTGAATGGAATGTCAACATCAGACTCAAAGTCAACAATAAAATATCAAGTAACTTAATTGTGCATCTTCAGTACGATGATGATCTTGTTAAACGTTTGCAAATCAGGGAATTATTTGGTTTAGGGCTGAGTATTGATATTTAATCCAAATATGGATGTTAATTTGTGAAGGTAATTGTGATAATTTGTGGCAGCATGATTTGACATTTAAAATATAAATTTGAAGTAATGACAAAAAAACGTAATTTCTCCTTTTCAGTATTATTACTACTCTTTTTTTGGAGTTGCCAAATTCAGAAAGAAAATGCCCCCAATGTTATCCTAATTCTGACCGACGATCAAGGTTGGGGTGACCTGAGCGCAAATGGTAATCTTGATTTAACAACCCCCAACATTGACCAACTTGGTGAGACCGGTGTTCGATTTGATCGCTTTTTTGTCAGCCCTGTTTGTTCACCTACTCGCGCCGAAATCCTGACCGGGAGGCACCATGTACGGGGAGGTGTTTACAGCACCAGTAGGGGCGGAGAAAGATTGGATATAGACGAAGAAACAATTGCTGAAGTCTTTAAATCAGCAGGCTATAAAACTGCT
The DNA here is from genome assembly GCA_018647605.1 of Flavobacteriaceae bacterium. Lineage (GTDB taxonomy): Bacteria > Bacteroidota > Bacteroidia > Flavobacteriales > Flavobacteriaceae > UBA8316. The sequence continues at coordinate 2,073 of JABGSU010000031.1, forward strand.
GCCTATGGCAAATGGCACAATGGAATGCAAGCCCCTTTTCACCCGAACAGTCGTGGATTTGAAGACTATTATGGTTTTTGTTCGGGACACTGGGGAAACTATTACAACCCTCTACTGGAACACAATGGAGACTTGGTCAAAGGGGACGGATTTATCATCGATGATTTGACCCAACACGGTATTGATTTTATTAAAGAAAATACAAATCATCCTTTTTTACTCTATCTACCCTACAACACACCTCACAGCCCCATGCAGGTTCCCGATCGATTTTGGGAGGAATTCAAAGACAAAGAACTGAGTCAAATGGGAAGTGGCGGCCCTCCCAAAAATCAAAATCAAATCGATCATACCCGAGCTGCAC
>JABGSU010000032.1 GCA_018647605.1 Flavobacteriaceae bacterium
AAGAGAATAAGCAGCTGCAAAAAGTGCCAAACCCAATACAGCGTATACTAAATCTATACCAATAATGGTCTCCAAAGCCAAGCCACCCAGATACATTACTGAGGCAAGATTGACAAATACATAAAGTGAAATCCAAAAGATCGCCAAAATGGTTTTCAATTGTGATGAAAAACGTTTTTCGACAAATTCTGGAATGGTATATAATTTTTTCTCAATAAAAATAGGTAAAAAGTATTTTCCTACAACAATGAGAGTTATAGCAGCCATCCATTCGTAGGAAGCAATGGCAAGACCCAATGCGAACCCAGACCCCGACATACCTATAAATTGCTCTGCGGAGATGTTGGCGGCAATTAATGAGGAACCAATCGCCCACCAAGGAAGCGATTTTCCTGCCAAAAAGTAATCTTCGGCACTCTTTTCTTCACCTTTCTTATTTCTTGAAACCCATAATCCTAAACCCAATATAACAAGGGCGTATACGATGAAGATCGTGTAGTCTAAAAATTCAAAACTAGAATTCATAATGATATGTTCGATTAGATATTACGTATTTTTTTTTCCCATTCCCAAGCAGTTTTCAATGCTACTTCTAGATCATTTTCCGCTTCCCACCCAAGTATTTTATTGGCTTTGGTTGTGTTAGCAAATGCCTCTACAATATCGCCAGGCCTTCGGTCTACAATTTTATAGTTTAAAGAAACTCCTGAAATTTTTTCGAAAGTCTTGATTACTTCCAAAACAGTATTACCTTTTCCCGTTCCCAAATTGAAAATTTCAAAATTTCCATTTTGCTCATCTGCCATCATTCTTTTGAGTCCAACTACATGTGCCTTGGCCAAATCTACAACGTGAATATAATCCCTAATACAGGTCCCATCAAGTGTAGGGTAGTCATCACCAAACACATTGAGTTTATCATGAATTCCAGCAGCAGTTTGGGTAATAAAAGGTACAAGATTCTGTGGCTTGCCTTTGGGTAATTCTCCAATTTCAATACTGGAATGCCCTCCAATTGGATTAAAGTACCGCAGTGAAATCACCTTCAAAAGCCTGTTGGAACGGCTGTTGTCATAAAGTATGTCTTCCCCTATCTGTTTAGTATTTCCATAGGGAGATTCTGCTTTTTTTATCGGGGCATGCTCAGTGATTGGAAGTTGATCTGCTTGACCATAAACCGTACAAGAGGAACTAAATATAAATGAAAATTTTTGACCTTTATTTTCAATGGCTTGAAGCAAATAGATCAGAGAACCAATATTATTTTCATAATATTCCAGTGGCTGAAAGATACTTTCACCCACTGCCTTAAAGGCAGCAAAATGGATAATACCACTAAGATTCGGTTGGTCTTCAAACAATTGATTAACCTCTTTTTTGTCCCGCAGATCGAGTTTTATAAATTCGGGGGTAATGCCTGTGATCTTTTTGATACCCTCCAATACTTCTGTAGAACTATTGGAAAGATCATCGACAATGAGGATATCAAATCCCTGTTGGATTAACTCAACACTGGTGTGAGAGCCAATATAACCAAGACCGCCAGTGACCAGAATTTTTGAAGGCAACATCTTATTTAATATTAGGTTCAAACAAATTTAATTTTTTTAATTAATTCTATGTGTTTAAGTGATTGATATTAACGTTGATTGTTTTTTCAATGTTTACTAAAGCCATAATACATTAAGTTATAACGTTATAAATGAGTAGATAAAACTATATTTGCGCTCATTAATTTGAATTTATGTCCGACATAAAAAATATTGCCATCATCGCCCACGTTGATCACGGAAAAACAACACTGGTAGACAAAATCATGTTTCACTGTGAGTTGTTTCGGGACAACGAAAACAAAGGGGATTTGATCCTGGACAGTAATGACCTAGAACGGGAAAGAGGAATTACCATTTTATCCAAAAATGTATCCGTAAATTATAATGATGTCAAAATTAATATCATTGACACCCCAGGCCACGCCGATTTTGGTGGAGAGGTAGAGCGGGTACTCAATATGGCAGATGCGGCTATCTTATTGGTCGATGCTTTCGAGGGACCGATGCCGCAAACTCGATTTGTATTAAAAAAGGCACTGGATTTAAAATTAAAACCTTTGGTCGTTATCAATAAGGTTGATAAAGAAAATTGTCGACCAGAGGAAGTCCACGAAGCTGTTTTTGATCTTATGTTTGATCTCGGTGGAGAAGAGTGGCAATTGGATTTCCCAGTTGTATATGGCTCTGCCAAAAACAATTGGATGGGTCATGATTGGAAAACGCCCACAGATTCTATCTCT
>JABGSU010000033.1 GCA_018647605.1 Flavobacteriaceae bacterium
CAGGTAGAGGAACTGATATCAAGCTTTCCAATGCAGTAAAAGAGAAGGGAGGTTTAGCCATTATTGGAACAGAGCGACATGATTCTAGACGTGTGGATCGACAGTTGAGAGGTCGATCTGGAAGACAGGGTGACCCGGGAAGCTCTCAGTTTTACGTTTCTCTCGAAGACAACCTCATGCGTCTTTTTGGCTCCGATCGTGTCGCCAAAGTGATGGACAGAATGGGCCTCGAAGAAGGAGAAGTAATCCAACACTCCATGATGACAAAGTCCATTGAAAGGGCACAAAAAAAAGTAGAGGAAAACAACTTTGGTATCCGAAAAAGACTATTGGAGTATGATGATGTAATGAATGCTCAAAGGGAAGTAATCTATAAAAGAAGGAAACATGCCTTGAGTGGAGACCGAATCAAACTAGATATTGCCAATATACTTTATGATACTTGCGAGGAAATTGTTTTGAGCAATAAGGCCTCTAATGATTTTAAAAACTTTGAGTTTGAAATCATCAGTAATTTCTCCATCACTTCCCCTATATCAGAGGAGGCGTTTAAAGAAACAACTGAAAACGAAATACTCAATCAACTATATGATCAACTCTCTGAACACTACAGCAATAAAATTACTGCCAATGCTGCCCGAGCTTTTCCTGTTATCAAAGAAGTTTATGAACGTCCTGGGAATACTTTCGAAAGGATCGTAGTACCCTTTACCGATGGCGTAAAAACTTTAAAAGTCGTAACCAACCTCCAAAAAGCATACGAATCTGAAGGAAAGTATTTGGTCCAGGATTTTGAAAGGAATATTACCTTGGCGCTAATTGACGAGGCTTGGAAAACCCACCTTCGGAAAATGGATGAACTCAAGCAGTCTGTCCAGTTAGCAGTTCATGAGCAAAAAGATCCGCTTTTGATTTATAAGTTTGAAGCTTTCGAACTCTTTAAATCTATGATCAACAGCTTGAACAAAGAGGTACTCTCCTTCCTGTTCAAAGGTGGACTTCCCAGCCAAAGTGACACTCAAATCCAAGAGGCCAAAAGAAGACCCACTACTCCCAAAGGCTACAGAACCTCTAAAGATGAGGTACTCAACACCGACGAATTGGCCCAAAGAAACCGTAATGTTGGTGCAAATGCAGGTGGAGGACAACGAAATATGGTAGAAACCATCGTAAGAGAACATCCCAAAATTGGACGAAACGAAAAAGTCATTATCCGTAATATAACTACTGGAGAAACGAAAACCGTTAAATTTAAACAGGCGGAACCACTTATCAATAAGGGAGAGTGGGTGATCAATAATTAATTTTATAAATTAGTGTTCACAAGAAAAGGGTAATGGAAGTCTATGCTAAGGTTTTATTGTGGGTAGTACCTCTATTTTTAATCTTAATCATTATTGAAATTGCTTATGGTCATTTTACTGGCAAGCAAACCCATAACTTTATGGATACGCTATCCAGCTTAAGTTCTGGAATGACGAATATTCTCAAGGATATTTTGGGATTGGTTGTTGTAATAGTCTCCTATCCCTTTTTGGTTGAACATCTTTCTGTAATCAGTTTTGAAAACAGTCTTTGGTTAAACGTAATCGCTTTTATTTGTGTTGATTTTGCAACCTATTGGAATCATCGATTGAATCATAAAATCAATTTCTTTTGGAACCAACATGTGATCCACCATAGCAGTGAAGAATTTAACCTGGCTTGTGCCTTGCGTCAAAGCGTTTCTGATCTATTGGGGTACACTGCTTTATTTCTTATTCCCGCTGCGATTCTAGGGGTTCATCCGAAGGTTATTGCCCTTTTAGCTCCCCTTCATTTATTTGGACAATTCTGGTACCACACCCAACACATTGGAAAACTTGGAGTGCTGGAATATATTTTGGTAACACCTTCGCAACACCGTGTTCATCACGCTATCAATCCCATTTATATCGACAAAAATCTGGCTGCTATTTTTTGTGTTTGGGATCGCATGTTTGGAACTTTTCAAGAAGAACTTGACGAAGAACCCCCTGTTTATGGCGTCTTGAAACCTGTACACAGTTGGAATCCATTAATCATCAACTATCAATATTTATGGGGTATGATTCAAGATGCTTGGCATACCCAATCTTGGAAAGATAAACTAACACTGTGGTGGAGGCCCACAGGATACAGGCCAAAGGATGTTGCTTTAAAATTTCCAAGGAAAACCGTTAATTCCAAAATACCATTTGAAAAATACAATCACGAAATGAGTTTTTACAAAAAAGGCTGGGCTCTTTTTCAATGGTTGTGCATCACCTTTATACTCCTCTTTTTATTGGCCAATTATGAATCCTTTTCCTCTTTTCAAGCATTGCTGCTAGGGGGGCTGATTATGGTCAGTATTTTTGGATTTACCTCCCTAATGGATAACTATTCATGGTCCTACAGTTTTGAAATGGGTAGGAATTTTGTAGGATTGTTATTCTTTTCAATCCCCTACCAAAGTGAATTTTATTTATCTAAAATACCAAGTCTGTTCTATTTTGGATTGATCTATTTCTCAATAAGTATTGTAACACTTCAGTTGATGGATCAAAAAAAGAAGACCAATTCTTTGAATGAAGGATAAGAAAAAAGTATTGATATTGGGTCCTGCTTATCCTTTCCGAGGTGGTATTGCTGATACGCAAAACTATTTGGCACAAAATCTAAAAAACCTAGGGCATGAAGTGGTCGTTTTCACTTTTAAAACTCAGTATCCAAAACTGCTTTTTCCTGGAAAAACACAATTTAGTAATGAATCTCCCCCACTTAGAGTTAACATTAAAAGAAAAATTCACAGTTTCAATCCCTTGAACTGGAGACGCGTTGCAAGTTCCATCAACCAAGAAAACCCAGATGTTGTGATTTTCCGGTATTGGACTCCTTTTTTGGCTCCTTGTTGGTATGGCATTGGCCTTAATCTAAATAAGGCCATCAAAAAAATTGGCCTTGTAGATAATTGGATTCCGCATGAAACTCGACCTTGGGATAAAACATTAACCCAACTTTTTTCTAGTCAAATGGATGGGTTTGCGACACTATCGGAAGCAGTAGGGAATCAAATTAAGGCAGACTTACCGAAACGACCTGTCTGGAAAGGATTCCATCCCATAGCCGATCAATTGCCTCCTCCCTTGTCCAAAGAAAAAGCAAGAGATGATTTGGGCTGGCCTAAAGACAAAAAAATTGTTTTGTTTTTTGGCTTAATCCGTAAATACAAAGGACTGGATTTATTGATCGAGGCCTTTTCAAATCCCCCCCTGAAAGATTCAGATGTAATTTTGGTAATAGTAGGTGAGGCCTATGAATCTCAAGATAAGTATGTCCAGCTCATTCAAAAGCTTAATCTTAAAGAGCGGGTGATTTGTGATTTTAATTATGCCAACACTGAAAAAGCTTCGCGTGTTTTTTGTGCAGCAGATGTGGTCGCACAAACCTATATCAGTGCTACTCAAAGTGGAGTAACTCCCCTAGCCTACCATTACCAAACGCCCCTTTTGGTATCCGATATTCCGGGTCTCAAAAAACCCATATTGGATGATCAAACAGGGGAAATAAGTGAAATTGATCCCGAAAAAATTGCTGAACACTTAGTATCAATGCTTGACGACAAAACCCTTTTGGGTTTTGAATCCGCCTATCTAAAAGTTAATAACCAATATAGCTGGAAAGCTTTTGGGAAAGCTTTGATTGACTTTATGAGTCAACTGTAAACCCATTTGGTGGGTAAAATTTGTATTTTTAGAAAAACAATGAAACAAACTCATGAAGTACCTAATCATCTTGGTTTCGCTAATGGTGGTCTCCTGTAAAAGTAAGACCGCACCCACCCAAAATACTCCACCCAACATTGTGATTGTTTTTACGGACGATCAAGGTTATCAGGATTTGAGCAGTTTTGGATCTCCCAATATTAAGACGCCACACTTGGATCAAATGGCTAAGGAAGGGTTAAAACTTACCAATTTTTATGCTGCACAGGCCGTTTGCTCTGCTTCCAGAGCAGCCTTACTAACGGGTTGTTATCCCAACCGAATTGGCATTTCTGGCGCTCTATTTCCACATCATAAAATAGGAATCAACCCACAGGAAACAACCTTGGCAGAAATGCTTAAAGCACAAGGCTATAAAACAGGAATCTTTGGAAAATGGCACTTGGGACATCATCCCGCATTTTTACCAAACAACCAGGGTTTTGACGAATTTATGGGTATACCCTATTCCAATGACATGTGGCCTGTAGATTATGACGGAAAGCAAGTAGCATCAGATCATCCATTGGCCAAAAGTTATCCGCAGCTTCCCTTTTTTAAAAATTTTGAAGTAGTCAAAGAAATTCGGTCATTAGAAGACCAAGGTCAATTGACTACTGAGTTGACGGAAGCAGCGGTAGATTTTATCGACCGAAACAAAGACAATACATTTTTTCTTTATATTCCTCATCCCATGCCCCATACTCCAATTGCAGTGTCTGATAAATTTAAAGGAAAAAGCGAACAAGGCCTATATGGGGATGTCATCATGGAAATCGATTGGTCAGTGGGACAAATAATGAATAAACTAAAAGAACATCAACTTAATGAAAATACTTTATTCATTTTTACCAGCGACAATGGACCCTGGTTGAATTTTGGAAATCATGCAGGAAGTGCATTACCCCTAAGAGAAGGGAAAGGAACCGCATGGGAAGGGGGGCAAAGAGAACCTTGTGTGGTATATTATCCCAAAAAAATCAAGGG
>JABGSU010000034.1 GCA_018647605.1 Flavobacteriaceae bacterium
CACGCCGGTGGGCGTGGTAAAGGAGGGGGTGTCAAGTTGGCCAAAAGTTTAGATGAGGTCAAATCCATTTCTGAACAAATTATTGGAATGCAATTAATAACGCCTCAAACTTCAGCAACAGGGAAAAAGGTCAATAAGGTTTTGGTTGCTGAGGACGTATACTACCCCGGAGATTCAGAACCCAAAGAATTTTATGTTTCAGTTTTACTCAACCGATCTTCAGGTAACAACATGATCATGTACTCCACCGAAGGTGGAATGGACATAGAAGCGGTAGCAGAGAATACCCCTGAATTGATCTTTACTGAAGAGATTGATCCAGCCCACGGATTGCAAAGCTTTCAAGCCCGAAACGTGGCTTTTAACTTGGGATTGACTGGCACTTCCTTTAAAGGAATGGTAAAATTTATTACTTCATTGTATAATGCCTATGTTGGATCCGATGCTTCCCTTTTTGAAATTAATCCTGTTTTGAAAACATCAGACGACAAAATCATAGCCGTTGATGCTAAAGTAACTTTGGATGATAATGCTTTATTTCGTCATAAAGACTATGCTGAACTTAGAGATCTTTCCGAGGAAAATCCTACCGAGGTCGAGGCAAGTGAAGTGGGGTTAAATTACGTTGCTTTGGACGGTAATGTGGGTTGTATGGTCAATGGAGCTGGTTTGGCCATGGCTACTATGGATTTAATAAAGCAATCCGGTGGATCACCCGCCAATTTCCTAGATGTAGGAGGTACAGCCGATGCCGCTCGAGTGGAAACAGCTTTCCGTTTGATTTTAAAGGACCCTAAAGTGGCCGCTATTTTGGTCAATATCTTTGGTGGGATTGTGCGTTGCGATCGTGTTGCACAAGGGATCGTTGATGCCTATAGAAACATGGGAAACGCTATTAATGTTCCTATTATTGTTCGTTTGCAAGGGACCAATGCCGACATAGCCAAAAAATTGATCGATGATTCTGGCCTCAATGTTCTTTCAGCAACAGCATTTGAAGAAGCTGCTCAAAAGGTGCAAGAAGCACTTTGATTGTCATTTTGACATGTTTTTTTAAAAAATAACAGACATATTGTCATTTAATTTTCATTGGTACAAGATTTGAAATAAGCTTTAAAAAAAAGTTTAATTTAAATCTTAACATCATGAATTTAATAAAAAGACAAGATCCAGTTTTTAATTCAATTATTGACGATTTGTTTCTCAATCAAGATTGGAGCCAGATCCACAGTAAAGCACCCGCCGTCAATATTATTGAGGTCGATGATCACTTTGATATTGAACTGGCAGCACCAGGGAAGAAAAAAAGTGATTTTAAAATCGAATTGGAAGAGGGTGTGTTGACCATAGCTTCTGACACCGAGACAAAATCCACTGAAAAAGAGGGAAGCTTTACCCGTAAAGAATTTGGTTACAGTTCCTTCAAAAGATCGTTTAATATTCCTGATTCTGTAGCTTTGGATAAAATCACCGCTAGTTATAAAGAGGGAATTTTAACCTTAAGTCTTCCTAAAAAAGAGGAGGCTTTAATACAACCCAAAAAAATGATCTCTATAAAGTAGATTAATTAATTTTGTTTAAAAAGGTCTTGTATTCCCAGGCCTTTTTTATTGCAATTGGTTTTGCAAAGATTTGATCTCATCCCTCAGTCTTGCTGCTTCGATAAAATCTAGGTCTTTGGCAGCTGTTTCCATGGCCTTTCTGCATTCTCGAATTTTCTTTTCGATTTCCTCTTTACTTAAATAACGGTTTTTCGCTTCAGCAGCTTTACGATCAGTGAGTTCTTGTGCATAAGTGGCTACCGAATTTTTAGATAATGCATTGTCCAAAGACTTATTTAGTGCTGTTGGAATCATGTTGTTTTTAAGATTATAGGACTGCTGTTTGTCCCTTCGATAAAGGGTTTCATCTATTGTTTTCTGGATACTTTTGGTAATTCTATCTGCATACATGATCGCTTTGCCGTTAACATTACGAGCGGCCCTTCCTACTGTTTGGGTCAGGGAGCGGTGACTTCTTAAAAAACCTTCTTTATCGGCATCCAATATCGCTACCAAAGAGACTTCTGGCAAGTCTAAACCTTCCCTTAAAAGGTTGACACCAACCAAAACATCAAATAAACCTTTGCGGAGGTCCTGCATGATCTCAACCCTTTCCAAGGTGTCTACATCACTGTGGATGTATCGGCAACGAATATTGACTCTTGCAAAATATTTGGTCAATTCTTCTGCCATTCTTTTGGTTAAAGTAGTGACCAAGGTACGTTCGTCTTTTTCCACCCTGATTTGGATTTCCTCAATCAAGTCATCAATTTGATTCAGGCTGGGACGAATTTCTATTTCTGGATCAAGCAAGCCCGTGGGTCGAATAATTTGTTCTACATAAACCCCCTCGGTTTGTTTGAGTTCATAGTCAGCTGGTGTTGCACTGACATACAATACTTGATTCTGTAGGGCTTCAAACTCTTCGAACTTTAATGGACGGTTATCCATGGCAGCAGGTAATCGGAATCCGTAATTGACCAGATTTTCTTTTCGACTTCGGTCACCCCCATACATGGCATGAACTTGAGATATGGTGACATGGCTTTCGTCCACCACCATCAAATAATCGTCAGGGAAGTAGTCCAAAAGGCAAAAAGGTCGGGTTCCAGGATCGCGTCCATCAAGGTAACGGGAATAGTTTTCAATACCAGAACAATAGCCCAACTCACGAATCATTTCCAAATCAAACTCAGTGCGTTCCTGCAATCTTTTAGCTTCCAAAAAACTTCCATTGGTATTAAAATAATCCACCTGTTTGACCAAGTCATCTTGAATATGTGTAATTGCATTTTGAAGAATGTCGGGGGAGGTAACAAACATATTGGCAGGGAATAAGGTCACCCGATTAAATTTTTCTAAAAGTTTGTTTTCAATGGGATCAAACGATTCTATTTCTTCAATTTCATCACCAAAAAAATGGATTTTAAAACCGATATCAGCATAGCCAGGAAAGATGTCGATAACGTCTCCATTGACTCTAAAATTCCCTCGATTAAATTCGCCTGTTGTTCTGGAATAAAGACTCTGAACCAATCGGTGGAGGAGTTGTGTTCTGGAGATCAGCTCGCCTTTTTCTATGGCAATGACATTTTTTTGAAATTCTACAGGATTTCCAATACCATAGAGACAGGAAACCGAAGCAACGACCAACACGTCTCTTCTCCCAGAAAGAAGGGAGGAGGTTGTGCTTAAGCGGAGTTTTTCGATTTCCTCATTGATAGACAGGTCCTTTTCTATGTAAAGTCCACTAGTTGGGATATAGGCTTCGGGTTGGTAATAATCATAATAGGAAACGAAATACTCCACAGCATTGTCTGGAAAAAACTGTTTAAACTCAGAGTACAATTGAGCCGCTAGGGTTTTGTTGTGCGCTAAAACCAAGGTAGGACGTTGTAATTCCTGAACAGCATTGGCTACGGTAAAGGTTTTACCCGAACCCGTAACCCCTTGTAAGGTTACATATTTTTCCCCTTGAGAAAAACCCGAGACAATCTGACGAATGGCTTCTGGTTGGTCGCCTGTAGGCAAAAAGGGTGATTCTATTTTGAACTGCATTTTGCGAAATTAAAGCTTAAATCAGCGACCAACAATATTAAACCGATGTTTTACCTTATTCTACTATAATAGAAACCCAAACCAGAAAAAGAGGTATTTTTGAGAAAAACACCACTGTGGATGAGAAACTGATTTCCAAAAAAAAGCCCTTTTTTCCGATATTCGATGAGTTGATGCATTTTTTAAAAAGATACGACCGTTGGATGGAGTCCTCGATTTGTTATGATGATTTATTGCGGTTTTCGGGTTCTGTTATTGTTTATGATAAAAACGATCAGGACTCGCTATGGGTTAGAGTTTACTATTCTGATTCTGATCGTGAAGAAATTGACATTCAGTTAAAGACCATTTATACCTTATTACATTCGGATGGGGGCACTTCCTCTTTACCAGATCTTAATATTGATGCTATCGATTATTGCACTTTCGGTAATTCAAAACCTTTTCGGATCAAAATCCGAAATATTTTAAATGATAACTTTACGTATTTCTACGTCAAAAAAACCGATGCTTCTCGGGTTTATGGTTTGGAATTTGAACACATCCTTTCTCCCTACAATCTCAATTATATGGTCAATCACGACACCCTAATTGAGGAACATATTGCCGGAATACCGGGTGATGTATTCATCAAGGAGAATTTACCTCTTTGTAGTGAAGCGGAAAAAGCACAAATTGCCAAGGAGTATGTCAAGTTCAACGAGCGTTGTATGGTGCGTTTGTTGGGAGATATGCGAGCCTATAACTATGTGGTCATTCCCATTCACGATTTCGATCATGTCATTTACAGGATCAGGGCTATAGATTTTGACCAGCAATGTTTTGAGGGCAAACTTTCGGTTTATCGACCACAGTTTTTCAAGGAGAATTATCCATTAATGCAGGTCATTAAGGATAAGTTAAATCACGAGTCTATCATTCAGTATAAAATTGAGGAACGATCTATCGTCTCTCGTCGATTGATAAATTCTGGCAATCGAATTGAGTTTCTAGTAAACATCATGAAAAACGATCAGCTGTCCCTTCCCGAAAACCTTGAAAAGCTCAAAAATGAGATTTTTATTTTCACCAAAGATGATTCCTTCAAAAAAAGCAATTCTATGGGTGAATTGATGCAGGCAGCTTTCGATTATATGCGAAAGAATTATCAAAATGTGAGTTTGGGAGATTTACTCTAATAGAATTCGTCCCCATCAATATCATTTTCCTCCAAGTCATCCTCCATTGGTTCTCCATCATCATAGTTTTGCTCAGCCACAAAATCTTTATCTGGAGGTGTTTCTGGAACTTCGCCATGAGAAAAAATCAAACTGGGGTAGCCTTTGAGGTTGTCTTTTTCTGCCGTTTCCATCAACTCAACAAAAAAAGTCCATAGATTAAGGAAATCATAAACATAGATCAAACGATTTTCACTTTCCGATAAGACCTTATTGAGAGGTTTTTCGTTAAGGGGTCTTTCTCCCACCCCCATATCAACAAGCGGCAATTCCTCTCCTTGAGTCCAATTTTCATCGGAACGGTAAAAGGACGCCATTTCGTTTCCTGCAAATCCAAAAGATTGAGATACAGCATCGTGTAACTCTTCAAGGGTAGCACTGGCTTCAATTTCAAAATCTCGGATCACATCGTTTTCTGTATCCAAAATGGCACGCATTCTATATATCATAGGACTTTCTGTTTGATGTCAATTGTATAATAAAAAAGGATTGAGCCCCGAACAGAAGGGCGGCAATCAATAAGTGTAAAGGTTGTGAGCTGAAAGGAAAATCAAAGTAAAACATGACAATGCCCGTAAGAATTTCCAGACCAATCAATCCCAATATCTGATTGAATACCCTTAAGTTTCTTTTTATTTTCCGTAACATTTTAAATATAATCAGGTGGGTACCTAGTACCAAGAGTGACAGTGATCGATGAACATAAAACTTAAGTGGGGCAGGGTCAAGCCATTGGTCAGGTGATTCATGCATTTGTAAATCAACAAACTGTCGTACTTGTGTTCCCAGTACTATCTGAAATAAGGTCAACAGTACGGCAAGCCAAGCCAATAATTTTATGTTGTTATTTGCTGGAATAGAAAAAGTTTTTTTTTGACTGAAATAAAGTAGAATTATCAACCCTAATAAGATGATCAGTGCCATTCCCATGTGCAGACTGATACGATAGGGGGCAAGGTTGGAATCCACTACCGTTTTTCCCAGCCAGGCTTGAAAACCCATTCCCAAAAGCATCAACAAGGAAATCAGAGGAAAGACAATATTTTTTTTCCAGTACCAAAAAGACATAAAAGTCATGACCAAAACGGCCAATCCTGCCAAAGCACCTAATAGTCTGTTGATGTACTCTATCCAAGTATGATAGGAATTGAAGGTAGCATAATCATGCTTTGTATAGAAATCCCAGTTGTTGACATCAAAAACATCGGAGGATAAAAAGTTCTTGTTGGCGACCCTGAGTTCTTCCTCTAAAATAATGACTTGTCCTTCGACATATTCCCGATGGGCTTTCCAATCCAACTGTGCTTCTTCTGTAGGGGGGATCCAATAACCAAAACACTTGGGCCAATCGGGGCAACCCATTCCGCTACCCGTCATTCTAACAATGGCTCCTGCAGCAATGACTAAGTATACCAAGATCAAACTGACTTTGATCGACCATTTAAAACTATTTTTCATAAGCTTCGAGTCCTATTTCACTCCCTTTTTTTAACATTAATTCAAAGGCAGCATTGTATTCATTGGGGATTTCACCTTCCAGTATGGCTTCTTTAATGGCTTCTTTGATAAGGCCAATTTCCTTACAAGGTCGTAAATTAAAATGATTCATTATCATTTCACCTGTGACAGGCGGTTGAAAATTTCTGATACGATCTCTTTCTTCAACTTCTTCAATTTTTTGCCTGACAATTTTAAAATTATTGTGATACCTTTTGAATCGGGTAGGGTTTTTGGTGGTAATGTCGGCTTCACACAGGGTGATCAAATCTTCTAATATTTCACCAGCATCAAAGACCAGTCGTCTAACTGCTGCATCGGTAACGATGTCCTCTGAAATGATAATGGGTCGAGAACTCATCATGACCAACTTTTGGACGTATTTCATCTTTTCGTTCAAGGGCATTTTGAGTCGCTTGAAAAGCTTGTATACCATCTTTGATCCTACAAATTCATGGGAGTGGAAAGTCCATCCTATTTTGGGATGAAACCTTTTGGTGGGAGCTTTTCCTATATCGTGAAGTAATGCGGCCCATCGCAACCATACATTTTCTGAATGTCCACAGATATTGTCTACTACCTCTAGGGTATGATAAAAATTGTCCTTGTGTTTTTGTCCTTCGATTTCCTCAATACCTTTTAGCTGGATCAACTCGGGGAGTATGAGTTCCAATAAACCATTTTGTTCTAGTAGAAGAAAGCCGATGGAGGGTTGGGGTGTCATCATTATTTTATGGAGTTCATCAACGATCCGTTCTTTTGAAATGATCCCAATACGATGGGCATTTTCTTGTATCGCTTTTAAGGATTGTACTTCAATTTTGAAATTCAATTGGGTTGCAAAACGGATGGCACGGAGCATACGTAGGGGATCATCGGAATAGGTAATTCCTGGTGCCAAGGGTGTTTTTATGATGCCTTTTTCTAAATCTTCACAACCGTTGAAGGGATCCACAAGTGTACCTTTGTCCCCTGGATTTAAGCTTACCGCCAAAGCATTAATGGTAAAATCCCTCCGATTTTGATCATCCTTTAGTGTTCCTTCGGTAACAAGTGGATTGCGACTTTCAGTTGAATAAGATTCTTTTCTGGCTCCGACAAACTCAAGAGTAATGTCCCGCCATTGAACCATGGCAGTTCCATAGGATTTAAATACTTGAACGGCTTGTGCATTGGGTAATTCTTTTTGAACGGCTTTGGCCAATTCAATTCCCGAACCTAGCGCCACAATATCAATGTCTTTGGCTTTTCCTCTTCCAAGTAGGTGATCTCGAATAAACCCACCAACGAGGTAACTCTCAACTTTTAAGTAATCGGCACATTGCGCCAAAGCTTGAAAAACTTCTTTTTGAAGGACGGTGTCAAAGTCTTTGTTTAACATCATTAAGCTCTCAAAAGGGATATTTCCCCAGAAGGTTCAATTTTTATGATCCGAGAGGGTTGTGGGTTGTTTTTATCTTGATCTATCTCAGCAATATAATCCACCCCATTTAGAATATCGTCAGTAATATCTGAGAATTTTTGAGGATGAGGGTTGCCGCTGATGTTGGCGGAGGTCGAAATAAGCGGCCTTCCAAAAGCGGTGATCAATGGGGTACAAAAATGATGATTAACAATTCTAATGGCCACTGTGTTTTCTTTGGCAATAGCATTTTCAGCGATACCTTTTGGGGCTTTGTAAATGATAGTAGTAGGTCTTTGATCGTTAATAAAATCCTCAATTTTTTCGGGTAAATCATCAACATGTTTCTCAAGCATCTCTATGTCTGAAACTATACAAACCATGGCTTTGCTGTCCGATCTTTTCTTTAGATCATACACTTTATTCACCGCTCGAGGATTGGTCGCATCGCAAAGAATACCCCATATAGTATCGGTAGGGGCAAGAATCAGCTGACCAGCTTCCAATATTTTGAGTATTTTTTTCATTGATGATGTAAAAATACGGCTTTGTAATAGTTAATTCAAGATTAAATATTCTTTGAAAATAATTTACTCCAATAAAGATTTAATAGTTTAAACATTTCTCTTTTAAAGGGTTATTATTTAGCTACTATATTACACCTTGTTGAAAACTGCATTGTTGGTGATTTTTGCCTAATTTACCCCAAAAATTTTTCAATTAAACTTTCAAGTTTTCCACTGTTGAAATGGTAATCTACGAGGATAACTTTTTTTATAATTTGTTATATGAGTTTCGACCAAGAGCGATAGTTGACAATTACAATACTCAGATCAAGCATTTTTCGGAAGTTTTATACGGCCACGTTATGTTCTCTTAGTGCATTATTTAAAGACGTCTTTTTATCTGTACTTTCCTTTCTTTGACCGATGATCAAAGCACAAGGCACTTGGTAGTCTCCTGCAGGAAAAGTCTTGGTGTAACTGCCAGGTATGACCACTGATCTGTTGGGAACCTCTCCACGATATTCGATTGGACTTGAACCAGAAACGTCAATCACCTTAGTCGAAGCAGTGATGACCACATTGGCACCCAATACAGCTTCTTTCCCAATTCTAGCACCTTCTACTACAATACATCTTGAACCGATAAAGGCGTTGTCTTCAATGATTACAGGTGCGGCTTGAAGTGGTTCCAAAACTCCTCCAATACCGACCCCACCGCTGAGGTGAACATTTTTACCGATTTGGGCACAGCTGCCCACAGTGGCCCAAGTATCAACCATGGTTCCAGCATCTACATAGGCACCGATATTAACATAGCAGGGCATCATGATTACCCCACTTGAAATGTATGCACCATGTCTGGCGATGGCATGAGGTACAACCCGAATACCTTTTTCTTTGTAACCTCTTTTTAAAGGCATTTTATCGTGGAATTCCATAGGACCTGCCTCCAAGGTCTCCATCTTTTGGATGGGAAAGTACAGTACTACCGCTTTTTTGACCCATTCATTTACCTGCCATCCGCTGTCGGTAGGGCTGGCCACTCTTAATTCTCCAGAGTCAAGTTGATTGATAACTGCTCTGATGGTGTCTTGGGTTTCACTATTTTTAAGTAGGGATCTGTCTTCCCAAGCGGATTCTATGATACTTTGCATGTTATTTTTTTTCAAAAATACTGAATTCACTCGTTTTAATCCCCATAATTGTCTTCCCAAAAAAAGTATATTTGTAAACACAATGGGGGTTTTGATCGGAATTGATTTCGGAAAAAAAAGAACAGGATTGGCGCACACCGATCCTCAGCAAATGATTGCTAGTGGTTTAACCACCGTTGAAACCCACAATGCGATTGCCTATCTCAGTGATTATCAAAATATAACCTCCATAGAAAAGTTTGTGGTGGGGCAGCCCAAACAAAAAAACGGAAATTTTTCTGAGGTGGAAAAAGATATTTTAATCTTTATCAACCAAATAAAAAAGAAATTTCCAACCACTACGATTGTTCGTCAAGATGAACGTTTTACCTCAAAAATGGCTTTCAACAGTTTGATTCAATCGGGAGCTAAAAAAAAGGTTCGAAAAAATAAAAGCATTGTTGACGAAATCAGTGCGACTCTAATTTTACAGTCTTACTTGTTATCAAATTCAAAAACAGTTGTATGATTTTACCAATAGTAGCCTATGGATCAAACATATTAAAAGTAAAGGCAACTGATGTGGATACTCAAGATCCCCAGTTAAAAAAACTGATTGCTGACATGTGGGAAACCATGTATGAAGCCAATGGAGTTGGTCTTGCAGCCCCTCAAATTGGTGTTTCCAAACGTTTGTTTGTTATCGATGCCTCTCCCTTTGCCCAAGACGAAGAATTTACTCCCGAGGAGGCAGCAGTCCTAAAGGGTTTTAAAAATGTATTTATCAATCCAACTGTGTTGGACGAGACAGGAGAGGAGTGGGATTTTACCGAAGGTTGTTTGAGTATTCCCAATATCAGAGAAGACGTTTCCCGAAAAGAAGAGATCACGATACGTTTTTGGGACGAGCAATTGAAGGAACAAACCTTGACTTTAAAAGGTTTGGCCGCTAGGGTAGTGCAACACGAATACGATCATATCGAGGGTGTTTTGTTTACCGATAAACTGAGTCCGCTGAAAAAAAGATTACTGAAAAGAAAATTGAATGATATTGCCAAAGGCATTATTAAGCCTGAATATAAAATGCGTTTTTCGACCAATAAAACAAGAAAATGAGTGAATCTACACTAGATAAAATCCTTACCATTTCGGGTAAGCCTGGACTGTTTAAAATGATGGCCCAGACCCGAACGGGTGTCATCGCGTTATCGCTAATAGATCAGAAAAAAGTGGTTACCAATATGGGGCAACAAATTAATGTATTGTCTGAAATCAGAGTATTTGGTTTAAAAGACGAGATGCCTTTAGAAGAGATTTTTGAAATGATGTTCCGATTGGAAAAAGGAAAGGCTGCGCGTGTAAAACCCAAAGCTTCCAAAGAAGAGTTGGAGGCTTATTTTTTTGAGGTTTTTCAAGACTATGATGAAGAGCGTGTATACGGTAGTGACATCAAAAAAATCATTCAGTGGTACAATATGCTGCTAAAGGCAGGTTTTTTAAAATTTGAGCTTGCAAAAGAGGAAAACCCCCCCACTACCGAGGAAGCCTAAATGAGATCAAGGAAAGCACAGCTTCAAGCTTTTGAGCGTTTGCTCGATATCATGGACGAACTCAGGGAAAACTGTCCTTGGGACCGCAAACAAACTTTCGAAACCCTTCGCCATTTGACCATAGAGGAAACCTATGAGTTGGGCGATGCTATTTTGGATAATGACTTAGAGGAAATAAAAAAAGAGTTAGGGGACCTGTTGCTCCACATTGTTTTTTATTCCAAAATAGGTAGTGAAAAAAACGCTTTTGACATTGCCGATGTGGCGCAAGGAATTTCCGAAAAATTGATCCATCGCCACCCCCATATCTATGGTGAAATTGAGGTGGAAAACGCGGAAGAGGTCGAAAAGAACTGGGAATCCCTCAAGCTAAAGGAAGGAAAGAAAAGCGTATTGGAAGGCGTGCCCAAAAGCCTCCCTGCGCTGGTAAAGGCCTATCGCATTCAAGACAAGGTGGCTGGTGTTGGTTTTGATTGGGACAAGGCAGCGGCAGTGTTGGGTAAGGTCAAGGAGGAATTGGAAGAACTACAGAAGGAGGTGGATGCTGCCGATTCCGATAAAATGGAAGCCGAGTTGGGCGATGTGATGTTCTCCTTAGTGAATTATGCCAGATTCCTAAAAATCAATCCTGAAAATGCGTTGGAACGCACCAATAAAAAATTTATCAAACGCTTTAGACATGTTGAGTTTAAAGCCCAAGCACTTGGAAAAAAAATAAATGAATTGACACTAGCCGAGATGGAAAACTTTTGGCAAGAGGCTAAATTAAAGGACTAAATTATCCCCCAGTTCCATTTCCTTCCTCTGGATTCTCATCAGTTCCTTCTTGTGGAGGAACGTTTTTATCCTCCATTTCTCTTTTGATTTTTCTTAGTCCTACCAGTTGCTCTTTGTGTTTATCAATCTCAGATTTGAGTTTGTCCAGTCTGGAAGTAACATCTACAAAAAGTGGGTTGTCACTACTGGTATTAGAGAAGTAGTCCAGGTTATTTTCCAACTGTCGCGCTTCGCCATTGAGGTCTTCGATTGTCTTTTTAACGTTTTGAATTTCCCGATACAATTCGTTTTCATCGTCTTTGATCATGGAAAAGCGCATGTGGTTTTTGGCCTCTGCCTGAACGCTTTGTTCCATATCCGATTTGTCGATCAGGGAAAAGAAGGCTTTGTTAAAATCTTCAACGCTCTTTCTGTTGGTATTGCCCGTCAGTGTACCCAACTGATTGTATTCCTCCCACTGATAATTGTAAAACTCCTTAAAAGGTTCCAATTCAGGGGGCATTTGAAGTCCTTGGATTCTTTTGATAAACTCTTCCTTTTTGTCGTGGACAGCAATTTCATTTTTGTTGATTCTTTGATAGCCCGACTTAATGCGATCAAAGTATAGATTGCATTGGGAACGAAATTCGTCCCAAAGGGCATTGGATAGTTTTCGGGGTACAAACCCCACGGCTCTCCAGTCCTTCTGAATATTTTTCATCCGATTGCTGTAACTTCTCCAATCGTCGTGTTCTAGAATTTCTTTGACCTCATTGATAAGGCCTTTCTTGAGATCAATATTCTTCTTTTGCTCTGCTTTTTGAGATTTGTAGAACTGATTTTTTTCGCGATTGATTTCTCGGCTTATTTCCCTAAAACGTGTCCAAGAATTTTTGCTGTGTTTCCTGGTAACCTGTCCAATGGATTGAAATTCGTTTCTCATTTTATTGAAATCATCAATGGCTTTCCGCAATTCGCTGTGGTTTTGAGGAAGTTTGTTTTTTATTCCCTCCATCTGATCCAATAAGGCATTCTTTTTGTTGAGATTTTCCTCAAGTATATTGTCGTATTCTTTATCAAACTCCTGTCTTTTGGCATGGATGATCTGACTGGCAGCTTGAAAACGTGTCCATAATTCTTCACGGTGTTCCTTGGCCACAGGACCCAAATCGTTTTTCCACAGTCTGTGAAGGGTGTTGAGGTCTCGGGAAGCTTTAAGAACGTCAGGAATTTCTGACAGGGCTTCGGCCTGTTCTATAATTTTTATTTTTTCTTCATAATTATGCTTAAAGTCCAAATCCCGCAATTCGCGATTCAGGTGCAAAAAATCATAAAAGATTTCAGTATGGTGTTTGTAGGTTTGCCAGATGTTGTTGCTTTGTGCCCGTGGAACTGGTCCAGTTTTATGCCAGCTATCTTGAAGGTTTTTAAACTTTTTATAAATCATATTGATGTTTTCATCAATATTGATCAACTCTTTAAGACTTTCAATAATTTCAAGCTTCCGGTCTAGATTAAGCTTCTGGCTTTGTTCTCTTTCTTGAAAATAGTTGCGCTTATTTTTTTTGTATTCACGAATCGTTTGATCGAATTCGTTTTTGTATTTGGGTTTGAAATAAAAATCTATTTCATTGCCCCCTTCTTTAATAAAGGCTTCTTTTTTCTCTTGGATTTTAGCTTTGAACTTTCCATCGAAAGTATGTATGACTTTCTGTATGTTTTTACCGTTAGAAAACCATTGTTGGGCTTTGGTTCTTTTTTGTAACTCTTCCGCCAATTCGGTCAAATCCAGTTGGCTGAAGTCTTGGACTACTTCGATTGTGGTCTCCGTTTTTTCAGGCGCCTCCTTTTTCGGGGAGTCTTCAGTTGGTGCAGCTACTTCATCAGTTATTTCAGTAGTGTTTTGATTTTCATTGGGGTCACCTTCAGGAGTGGAGATCGCTTTTGGCGAGTCAATCTTCACTTCTTCCTGAGGATCATTGGCTTTGTTTTTTGTATCTGCCATATCAGGTAATTTTGAACTTAAATTTTTTAGAATTTACAAAAAAAATAAATGCCTACCTATTGATTCCAAATCTCCCAAGATTTTTCGGCTTGGTATTCTAGCATTTTTAGTCCGTTTGACACCTTACACCCTCTTGCTTTTCCCTCTTTTAAAAATTGTGTTTCAAGAGGGTTGTAGATGAGGTCGAATAGGATATGATCTTTTGTCAATCCATGGTAGGGAAGGTTTGGAGCTTCCTCAATTTTGGGAAAAGTCCCTACAGGAGAGGCATTGATGATCAGTAAGTGTTGACGAAGTACTGATTCGTCCACTGCACTGTATTCAATGCTGTTTTCACTTTTTTGTCTTGATACGAAGGTAAACTCAATATTTAATTTTTTTATCACAAAGGCAATGGCAGAGGAGGCTCCTCCCGTTCCCAGAATAAGTGCTTTATTGGGAAGTTCACTAACGGTCTCTAGAAGAGATTTTTCAAAACCGTAAACATCCGTATTGTGCCCGCTAATACTCCCATTTTTTTCAAATTTTAAGGTGTTAACCGCATTCATTTCTGAAGCAGCAGTGGAGAGAAAATCCAAAAAAGGAATCACTTCTCTTTTGTAGGGGATGGTAACGTTGAGTCCACATATGTTTTGTTGTTTTAGCACCTCTTTAATAGCCTGAATATTTTTTAAATCAAAATTTTCATAGTTGCAATTGGGCAAGTGATCGTTTTCAAATTTTTGTTTAAAATATCCCCTTGAAAACGAATATTCGATATTCTTTCCCACCAGACCATAGCGTTTGACATTACTTTTTTTGGACTCCATATTTTTCCAATAAGGTTACAATTAATAGGCCTAAAATTATGAATAAAGTGATGAACCAAAAATCACTGCTTAAAATATTGGGTAAGTAATAATCATAGTATTCAATGATAGGATTCCCTACCGAATTGTATTGGATTGTTTCCAAATCGCTCTTAACATAAACCTCAGTCTTCCAAGGCCAAATTACTCCCAGCGATCCCGCGATAAAACCAATGATAGTGGCCAATGTAACTTGCTTAAACTTCTTTAAGACATAACTGAGTAGATTTGAAAACATGACCAGTCCTGCAATGGATCCCAAAGTAAAAACTACCGATAGTTGGAGTAATTTCATCCTAGAAGCATCTTTAATAAAGTCAAAATTCAATTGTACCAAGTCCAAAAGGGTAAAATAGATAGCATTTACTGCATCGACCAATAAAAGGGTATAATTGCCCAGTAAGAGTAGTAAAAAAGAACCCGACAAACCAGGAAGGGTCATGCCAGAGACGCTTATGATGCCGCAAAAGAGCACAAACAGCAAGTTGTCGTTTTCAGTGGAGGGTTTAGACAACATAATGACCAAGCCAACAGAAAGTCCCAAAAGGAAAAAGCAGAGGGTCTTGAAGTTCCATTTTTCCAATTGAAAATAAACGAAGTAAAGAGAAGCGATTATCATTCCAAAAAAGACGCCTAAAACCTGCATTTCATAATTCTTGATCAAATGGTCTAGGATCAAAGAGACACTGAAATAGCTGATGATTACCCCTAAAAAAAGCAATATTAAAAACCGCCCATTGGTGTACTGATAAAAGGAAGACCTTCCCCTTTTGATAAGAATAGTAAGGGCTTTAAGATTGATTTTTTGGAGGGAATAGATCAACTCTTCATAAAACCCAGCCACAAAGGCCACAATCCCCCCCGATACGCCAGGAACCTTATTGGCAGCTCCCATAGCAATACCTTTGAGTACTAAAATAAAATCTTTTCGAAAAGATGTTTTGTTCTGATTCACTTTGGAGTCCTTATGTTTTTTTTCGTTCCAAAATCCACACCATACTGAGTCCTATCAAAAAAAGGATAACGGCTAGGGGCAGTTGTGGATTTTCTTGGTATTCAAAAGGAGAAATTGGAGTGGAAAAGGTTTTGGTACTTTCGCCCACTACCCATTCAAACTCTTTTTGCCAAGGCCATATCTTGTGTAATGCTCCTATCATCAGGCCAATCAATACCGCCATGGTTTTGTCGTGTTCTTTGTCGAATAACCATTTCAGGACAGAGGCAAAGATTCTGAGACCCAATAGTATACCCAAGGCAAAAACTAGGAGTTGACCAACCGTGGGAATCAAAAGGTCAAAATTCAATGAACTGAGTCCAGTTACTGCATTTTTGATGAGTCCAATAACCGTTGTATAAGCCCCTAATATCAGTAGGATGTAGGCCCCAGAGATACCGGGTAATATCATGGCAATAATACCAAAAAATCCAGATATAAAAAGGTAAAACAGACCAATTTCACCTTCACTAGGCGTGGTCTGAGTGATAAAAAAAGACAGGGCAGCACTTGACAACATTAGTATTAGATTGGCCACTCCCCATTGATTTAAAGCATTTTTCAAAATAAAAATACTTGCCAATAACAAACCTAGAAAGAAAGACCACAAGGGTATGGGGTGGTGGGTGATGAGCCAGTCGATGGCAAAAGAAAAGCAGAAAACGGCAGTCAGTATTCCCAAAAAAAGCGTGGTGAGAAAACTTCCGTTGATCCTGTTCCAAAAGCTTTTAACTCCTTGTTTTTTCAAGCTTTTAATGCTTTTTAGGTTGATGGA
>JABGSU010000035.1 GCA_018647605.1 Flavobacteriaceae bacterium
ATGGTGCTCACTGTCGAACCCGGAATTTATATTCCTGAAGAAGGTTTTGGTATTCGCATTGAAGATGATGTGGTCACTCAAGAAAACGGTCCACCGATCAATCTTATGAAAAATATACCCAAAGCAGCTGAAGAAATTGAACAATTGATGCAACAAGTCTAGGACTCTATATCAAACAATTCTTTAAGAGGAATTTCTAAACCTTTTGAAATACGCAACAGGGTTTTGAAAGTTGTATTTGTTTTTCCAATTCAATTCTCCTAACAGCCGACTCCTCCATATCTGCCAAATCAGATAAGTCGGCTTGTGTTAATCCCTTCTGTTTTCTGTAAAAACAAATTCTTTTTCCCAATTCCTCAATCAAAACTCTATCAGAATCTTCCACTTTTTTAACTTAATTTTTTTCAAACTAAATTTTGTGTTAATATTTTTACAGAACATATATATTCTGTTCGGAGAAAATTACTATGTTGAGTTGTGATGGATTCGGATTACCATCAGTGGCTCAACAACCACAACCTCTGCCGCAACTTTGACCGGTTGCGGGTTTGTTTTTTGGTCTAAACTTTCTGATCAGATAATAGAGAGACCACAATCCCAAAAAAACAGCTACTGAATATTGTAAAATCTCCATTATTTTAATAATTGGTAAGCCGTTAAAGATACAATATAAGCAGTGATGGTCATAGAAAAAAGCTGAATACTAGGCCATTTCCAGCTGTTGGTTTCTTTTTTGACAATGGCCAATGTACTCATGCACTGCATCGCAAAAGCATAAAAGAGCATTAGAGAAATTCCTGTCGCCAAATTAAACAGGGGAGTTCCATCTTTTCTAACCTCTCCTGTCATTCTAGATTTTATGGTCTCTTGGGCATCACTTTCCACACTATATATGGTGGCCAATGTACCAACAAAAACCTCTCGAGCTGCGAAAGAACTGATAAGAGCAATTCCAATTTTCCAATCGTACCCTAGGGGAAGAATCATGGGTTCAACGGTTTTTCCCAATATTCCGATGTAAGAATTTTCCAACCTAAATGAGGCTATTTTATTTTCTAATTCCAAATCACTTAGGGCTTGATCAAAATATTTTTGCATTACTATTTGTTCTGCATTTGAAAAATTTTTTCCTGGGCCAAAAGAAGCCATAAACCACAGGATAATGGATATGGCCAATATAATTTTACCAGCCTCTACCACAAAAGATCGGGTTTTTTCCCAAACCGTAATCGCTACGTTCTTGAGTAATGGGAGCTTGTAATTGGGCATTTCTACTACGAAATAAGACTTTTTGGGTGATTTGAGCAACTTATTGAGAAGAGAAGCTGAAACTATGGCCATCAAAAAACCAATCAAATAGAGCCCCATCAGTGTTAGGCCTTGATAATTGACTCCAAACAATCGTTCATTAGGAATGACTAAAGAAATGAGTATCATATACACTGGTAGTCTTGCAGAGCAAGTAGTGAAGGGAACCACCAAAATGGTGATCAAACGCTCTTTCCAATTTTCGATATTTCGAGTGGCCATAACTGCAGGAATGGCACAAGCAGTCCCTGAAATTAAAGGAACGACACTTTTTCCACTTAATCCAAATTTTCTTAAACTTCGATCCATCAAAAATACCACTCGGCTCATGTATCCAGTTTCTTCCAATATGGAAATGAACAAAAACAAAAAGGCTATTTGAGGAATAAAAATTATAATCCCCCCCAAACCGGAAATGACCGCTTCTGCAATTAGATCAGTCAATATTCCAGCTGGCATCTGGGCTTTGGTCCATTCACTTAAGTGAGCAAAACTACTGTCGATAAAATCCATAGGAACACTGCTCCAATCAAATATGGCCTGAAAAACGGTAAGCAAAATCAGAAAAAAGATGACATAACCCCAAAATTTGTGAATCAATAAATTATCCAATTTACTCCTCAGATCGGTTGCCTCCTCTCTGTTCACTTTATAGGTTTCCTTGAGAATTTGATTGATAGTTTGATACCGTTTGATGGTCTCTCGTTGTTGTAATTTCTTTAAATACGATTGGG
>JABGSU010000036.1 GCA_018647605.1 Flavobacteriaceae bacterium
AAATAATCGAGCATTTTTCTACGATCGTGACCGTCATAATTTTCAGGATTACTTAGGTAGAGTACGGGATCCTTGCCCGAACGGAATTGAACTCCTTGATGTTCGGTGGGTAAAAAACCATTGCCCCAAAGACGAGAATAAAGGGGTTGCCCCCCATTATTCTTGGTAATTAGTGTGATGAATGTTGGTAGGTTTTCATTATCAGATCCAAAACCATAACTCAACCAAGCCCCTATTGAAGGTCTTCCGGGAAGTTGATTACCGGTTTGCATAAACGTTATGGCAGGGGCATGATTGATTTGATCGGTCTGCATCGATTTTATAAAACACAAATCGTCAACTACTTCTGAAGTATAGGGTAGTAACTCACTTGCCCATGCACCTGATTCGCCGTGTTGCTTGAAATTAAAAATGGAGGGTGCCATTGGAAACGCTGTTTGTTCAGCACTCATGGCAGTTAATCGCTGGCCTTGGCGAACAGAATCAGGCAAATCCTGTCCGAACATGTTTTTTAGCTTTGGTTTATAATCCCACATATCAAGTTGTGAGGGTCCTCCACTTTGAAATAGATAGACGATCCGTTTTGCCTTGGGTAAATGATGTGGCAATCCCAATCTATTCTTGTTATATGATTTGAGTAGAGCATCGGCCTTTGTCACATCAATGTTATTCCCTTTTACAGATGCAAAAGCATTTTCAGCGTTCAATAAAGACCCCAATGCGATGGCACCCAAGCCCATAGATGTTTTGGTTAAGAAATTTCTTCGACTCAACTGTTTTTCAATCTCTTGAAGATCTTTGTTGTTCGATTTTAAACTATCGGGATTGTAACACATTTTTATATTATTTCCTTATTTTACATACACCTCTGTCCATTAATAGGGTATTAGGTGGCTTTTATCTTTTTGTTATAACGGCATCTGAATTCATGATTGTACTGGCTACAACAGCGTTTGCCGCAACCATAGCTTTATTGTATTCATCAGATATTCTAAACTCGCCCGTATTCAACCAACCTTCGGTTTTATATTCTTTTGACTTGAATTTTTTGAATTCATGCAATTGGAGGTCTACCAAAAGGTTTAGTTCTTCTTTCTTTATGCTTCTTCCCGTTAATCTCATAAATACATCTGAAATACCAGCTTTAGTATCGGAATATGACATCATATTATATCCCAAAACACGAGAGGCTTCCACATAAGTAGGATCATTCATCATGACTAATGCTTGCAGGGGTGTATTTGTTTCTTGCCTACGGACAGAACAAAACGATCGATCGGGGGCGTCGAAAGTGGCAATTGTTGGATGGGGCACAGAACGTTTCCAAATGGTATACATGCTCTTTCGGTATAGTTTCTCCCCTTTGTCTTCTTTGTATGTTGAACCATTAATTTTCCACAAACCTTCTGGTTGATATGGTTTTACACTCTTTCCCCCTATTTTTCTGTTCAAAAGTCCCGATGCAGCCAAAACATTATTTCGAAGCATTTCTCCCGACAATCTTTTAGAGGGGCCACGAGCTAAAAATCGATTTGTTTTATCACGTTCCAAAAACACATCACTTGTATAGGATGATTGCTGATAGGTATTCGACATCACGATTAGTTTGTGTAACTTTTTAACGTTCCAATTGGACTTTATAAACTGAATCGCTAACCAATCCAAAAGTTCGGGGTGAGTTGGCAACTCTCCCTGGTTACCAAAATCCTCTACTGTTCTGACTATTCCCGTTCCAAAAATATTTTTCCAATAACGGTTTACCGCTACTCGGGCAGTTAGGGGGTTGGCTTTACTGGTCAGCCATTTTGCTAATCCAAGTCTGTTTTTTTCAAGACTATCTGGAAAAGATAGTATATTTTCAGGTGTATTAGGATACACTCTTTCACCGTATTGGTTATATTGACCCCGCTCTAGCAAGAATGTTTCACGAGGCTCTCGCATTTCCTTCATGACCATAATTTCCTGAATGCGCTCTAAACTATCTACTTGAGTTTTTCGAATTGCAGCCAATTCAGCCATTGAAGATCGATAAGTTTTAGAATAATTACTCACATAATACTCCTTCAGCATTTCTTTTTCAGCTAAGGTCAACTCCTCAGGTGTTTTGTTAATGATCAATTGTAATTTTTTGACATCAGAGATTTGAACAACTTCTAGGGGGGTAAGGGTTTTGTCAAAAACTAATATATCGTCAACTACGGCTCCTCCAATTCCCTTACCACGCCATCGTGCACCAATTTGCAGTCCAGGTTCATTTGACTGTTTATAAATGATATCCTTATACAGATTATCAACATTGATCTTGGTTCCAAGTTCCTCACCATCTAAATAAATATTCAAGCCTTCTGCTTTACTAGATCCGTCATAGGTCATTGTAAGCTGTAACCATTTATTCTTAGGGATTTCTTTGGTGCTTATTTCTACAATAGCATTATCAGGCCAGAAATGTGCTAACATGGCTTCAAGCTTGTTTTCCTTTAGTGCTAGGTGGTACCCTCTGTAGTTATATATTCTAGTACCAATATTTTTATGAAAAATCACACCGTTCTCCAATGCTTCAGGAATTTTTATACGTAAACCTACACTAAAAGCCTGATTTCTTTTAAAAACACCTATACGATCTAAATCAAGCCATGCATCACCGTCCAGTTCAAGTCCCCTATCCGAAAACCCATTTACTATTTTAGGGAATTGTTTTGGCGAATGCTGCCTTTTCATTTTTCCTTTTTCCGATGGATTCAATGCATTATTCAAACTGCCATTCAAAAAATCAACTTTGGCTATTATCTTGCTGGGCCAGGTTTTTAAATTTAGTTTTTGATAGCTTTGATTTTCTAGCCATTGCGCTGCTTTATCAGATTCGGAGATAATAATATTTTCAATGGCCTTTTCCTTATTTTTAATCAGCCCGTTAATGTAGGTTATAAATTCCTCCTGCTCTTGTTTCGGCAGCAACATATTGGGAACTGGCATAGACGAATCAAAAGAAATTTGGCCAGATTCATTTATATTATTGAAAAAGCTGTACAATTCATAATAATTCTTTTGGGAAATGGGATCGTATTTATGATCATGACATTTAGCACAAGCTATAGTCAATCCTAAAAACCCTTCCCCTACAAGATTTGTTCTATCAGCAACATACTCTGAGCGAAATTCCTCATCTATAATACCACCCTCCTGATTTTGAGGGTGTAATCGATTAAATGTGGTTGCTAAAATTTGCTCTTTAGTGGGGTTTTTCATCATATCTCCCGCCATTTGCCAATGAATGAATTTATCATAAGGCATATTTTTGTCAAATGCCTCGATGACCCAATCACGATAGGGCGAAACATCACGATACCGATCTACGGTATACCCATGGGTATCTGCATAACGCGAAAGATCCATCCAGTCCAAAGTCATTTGTTCTGCAAAATGGGGAGAGGCCAGCAAACGATCCACTTGTTTTTCATAAGCATTGGGTGAGTGGTCATTCATAAAAGACTCTATGTCGGATAAAGAAGGTGGCAAACCTGTTAAATCAAAACTTAACCTGCGTAATAAAATTTCTTTATTGGCTTTTTCACTGGGTAGTAGATTCTGAGTTTTCAATTTGGCCAAAATAAAGTTATCGATAGGATTGGCTAGTTTTTCCTTTAATTTGACCTTTGGTAATTGTGGGTTTTGAGGAGCAAGAAATGCCCAATGCTCATTGTATTTCGCCCCTTGATCGATCCACTTAATCAACAGTGCTTTTTCATGATCCAAAAGCTTCAAATGTGAATCTGGCTGGGGCATTACAATATCAGGATCGTCAGATAAAATTCGGTGAACGAGCTGGCTTTTATTTGAATTACCAGGCTTAATGGCAAATTTTCCTGAGCCCTCTAATTCTGCAAAAGCAAGTTCGGGTAAATGTAATTGTAAGGCAGCCTTAACGTTTGCTTTATCTGGGCCGTGACAGATAAAGCATTTATCAGAAAGAATGGGTTTAATATCTTGATTAAAATCAACTTTTTTGGGCAACTTCTCATAGGCCTGTTCAACCGATTTAGGGAGTTTTGGGCCACTACATGACATCAAAATTCCTACAAAATAAATTATTATAAGTGATCTAGATTTCATCTTCATACTATATCAAACTTTCAGATATTCGTAAAAATAAGATATAAGTTTATAAAAGAAACTTGAAATATTTTTTTTGTTATTCTTAATAAATAGTAAAGTATGCTTCATGTCCAAAACCTGATCATTTCCATTTATGTTATTCGTGCCAAATCTATTCTGGGGATGATCATCAAAAAATACAGAATTCATTGTGGTTTAAGATTATTATTTTTTAAATATTGAGCATAAGTTTTGTTATATTTATTTTTTATTTTTATTTGAATGAATCGTAAAGAATTTATAAAAAATACTATAGTAATGGGAGCAGGTGGAATGTTCCTCCCTAGACTCAAAGGGTATGCCGTTTCAAAAAATACTAAAGACATTTCTGCCAATAACCAAATCAGAATTGGAAGTATTGGCATCAATGGAATGGGATGGAGCAACACCCTTAAAGCTTTAGAAGTTCCTGGAGTTAAACTTGTCGCAGTTTGTGATGTGGACCAAAATGCCATTCGAAAGCGACTGGAAGATAAAGCAGTAGCATCCTTCAAAGATAAAGTCAGAGTTTATGACGACTATCGTAAGATGTTGGATCAAAAGGACATTGATGTTGTTTACATAGGGACACCTGACCACTGGCACGCATTAATGATGATAGACGCAGCCGCTGCAGGGAAACACATTTATGTGGAAAAACCGATTGGAAACTCCATAGGGGAATGTGATGCCATGGTGGCCGCTCAAAAAAAATATGGTAGCATCATTCAAGTCGGCCAATGGCAAAGAAGCAGTAACCACTTTCAGGAAGCTATGGCTTTTGTTCACAGTGGAAAGCTTGGACCTATAAGAACAGTAAAGGTTTGTTGTTATCAAGGATGGATGCGTCCCCAGCCCAAAGTACCCAATAGTGCACCTCCTCTGGGTGTGAACTATGATGCTTGGTTGGGACCCGCCCCAAAAAAAGACTTTAACGCCAGTAGGTTCCACTTCCATTTCAGATGGTTTTGGGATTATGCTGGAGGATTGATGACAGACTGGGGAGTCCATTTGCTAGACTATGCACTAATCGGTATGAAAGCTACGGTTCCCAAAACCGTTGTGGGATTAGGTGGAAAATTCGCCTATCCTGATTTAAGTCAAGAAACACCAGATACGCTGTCCACCTTGTATGAGTTTGATGGATTCAATTTAGTTTGGGATTCTGCTATGGGTATTGACAATGGTTCCTATGGCAGAGATCATTGCATTGCTTATATTGGCAACAATGGCACGCTGATTGTTGACAGATCAGGATGGGAAGTTATAGAAGAAAGGAGAAGTGGAAATAAAGTTTTGGTTCCCCTCAAAGAAAAATCAAATAATGGCCACCGTCAACACCAGTTCAATTTTATGGAAGCCATACGACAAAATAATTCCGAACTTTTGAATTGTAATGTTGAGGCTGCGGCTCATGTTGCCAAAGTAGCACAAATGGGGAATATATCTTTTAGAGCCAATCAAAGGTTAAATTGGTCGGCTGAAAAAAATCAATTTGATGATGCAGAGATTAATAATACTTATCTTACAAAAAGATACTACAATGGTTATCAATTGCCAATACTTCACTAGAATTTCGTATAATACATTTATCGTTTAATCTAAGCCTCTCAAAAGCATGATGGTTTATATGTTTCAACTGAAGGTTAACAACAATAGCTATTAGCAAATGAAAAAAATCATTGCCACAGCTCCCGGAAGGGTATGTCTGTTTGGTGATCATCAGGACTATATCGAACTCCCCGTTATCGCTTGTGCCATCGATCGTATGATGGAAATCGTTGCAACGGAAAACGAAAAAGATCATTTTGAGATCTACATGCCTGATTTGGATCAAAAAAGAAACATTCCTCTCCAGCCCAGTTTGAGTGAAATTGAAAGAGGAGATTTTCTCAAAATCGCACTTAAAGTTTTGAGAAAAAGACAAGTTATTCCTACTAAAGGATATCGACTAAAGGTTAGTAGTAAAATTCCAATCAACGCGGGGCTATCTAGTTCGTCTGCTTTAACAATTGCTTGGATAAAATTTTTGATTGCTGCCTTTTCAGAAAAGTCATTTACTGCCAAAGAAATAGCTCTTTTGGCCTATGAGACCGAAGTAATTGAACAAGGCTCTTCGGGTGGGAAAATGGACCAATTCACCATAGCTTTGGGAAATACTATTTTTCTGAATACCCACACAGATGAGGTGCAAAATCTAAATGATATCGGCTTAAATTTAGTAGTAGGCGTTTCGGGCTTATCTAAAGATACTTTTGGTACCCTCTCCCACCTTAAAAGTAATGCTTGGAAAGCCATAAATCAGGTCAAAAAAAAGCTACCCGATTTCGATATTGCCATAAGTCAGGTAAAAGATTTAAATGAGAATATGGAATGGATTGAAAAGGATTTAAAACCTTATTTTTATGCAGCAGTATGCAATCACGATATTACACAAAAGGCTCTAAAATCATTTAATCAAGAGAAAATAAACGCTATTGTTATTGGCCAATTGATGAATGAGCACCATCACATCCTAAAATCATACCTTAAAATTACCCCACCCCTAATGGACAAAATGATTGATGCCGCAAATGGTGCAGGAGCATTGGGGAGTAAAGTTGTAGGCTCTGGCGGGGGCGGTTGTATTGTTGCCATAGCAGAAGATCACAACAAAGAGCAAATTATTGATGCCATTCTGGCTACAGGCGTAAAAGATGCTTTTGCTGTAAATATTACTGGGGGAGCTAGCGTAAAAATAAACTCATAATGACCGAAAACATCATCATACTGGCGGGAGGAGCATCCTCACGAATGAAAAAATCTATTGATTCAGATTTACCACCTGAAAAGGTTGCTCAAGCCAATCAACTCAGTAAGGGATTGATTGAACTGGGGGGGAAACCTTTTTTGAGCTATCTCTTGGAAAACATTTTAAAGGCAAAGTTTAAAAATGTATTCATCATCACGGGTGAAAATGCTCAGGTGTTTCGTTTGGCTTTTGAAAACAATCCCGATTTCAAAGACCTCAATATCCAATTTGCTACCCAGTACGTTCCTGAGGGAAGGGAAAAACCTTTTGGCACGGCAGACGCTTTATATCAATGTTTGTTAGAATATCCGCATTTAAAGGAAACCACATTCTGCGTTTGTAATAGCGACAATTTGTATTCGTTGAACGCTCTAAAGTTGCTTAAAAATGCCTCTTCATCTCAAGCAATTTTAGCCTATGATATCGATCATCTAGAATATACTGAAGAACGAATTTCACGTTTTGCGGTGATGAAATTCAATAAAGATTATGATTTGTTGGCCATCGTAGAAAAACCTGACCCTGGTAATATTCAAAATTATACTGATGTCCTTAAAAAAGTAAGAGTAAGTATGAATATCTTTTTGTTTGACGGTAAACATTTTTTTAAATACCTAGAAAACTGTCCTATACATCCGATAAGAAACGAAAAAGAATTGCCTTCGGCCTTGATGAACATGATCAAAGATGATATTAGAGTTATGGGTATTACTATTGCTGAACATGTTCCTGATTTAACTTCAAAAAAGGACATTGTAGAATTGGAAAAGTATTTTAATAAACAATAGTGTAAGAACAAAACACCTGAAACTGATGAAAGTAGCGGGCGGAGTAACTACATTAAAAGCCTGGAAATGACTCAGCAACAGCAATAATTACTCCAATAAATTAGTGGTTCTTTAACAGTGTAAAGTTTTAAAATCATATGATTTCACTCTATATTTGTTAGTATAATTTTCTTTTCTAAAATAGAAAACAATGGCTAATCATTTATCACTACGATCGGGTAATCCAGTACTTACCAAAACTGCTTTTAACAGCGGTTCAGACATTTCAGAAAAGATGACCATTAATGGAACGGTCAATAAAACCGCTATCAGTTTGTTATTACTCATAGGGACAGGTTATTTGACCTTTAACACCATCAATCCCGCTGTATTGATTGGTTGTGGGATCGGAGGATTCATTGTGGCCATAGTAACTGTCTTTAAGAAAGAATGGGCACCCATTACGGTTCCTCTCTACGCTATACTAGAAGGCGGTTTATTGGGCGGAATCTCGTTTATGTATAACAGTCTTTATGATGGAATTGTAACTGATGCCATTTTCCTAACGATAGGAATATTATTGTCTTTACTCGTTGCTTATCGTTCGGGTTATATTAAACCCACAGAAAACTTTAAACTCGGTATTTTTGCTGCTACTGGTGGCATCGCCATTGTTTACTTGATCAATTTTGTGATGGGATTTTTTGG
>JABGSU010000037.1 GCA_018647605.1 Flavobacteriaceae bacterium
AGTTTATCAAAAAGGATTGTAATGCAACTACATCCTCAATAACATTTCCTCCAATTTTGACCACCGCCAGTTTATCCATTTTCTAAAAGTTGCTTCAATACGGCCTGAGCCGAGTAAATTCTATTTTTTGACTGTTGAATGACCAATGAGTTGGGACTGTCCAGAACCCCATCTGCGGCCACGATATTTCTTCTAATGGGTAGGCAATGCATAAACTTTCCGTTGTTGGTCAGTTGCATTTTCTTTGGGGTGATCATCCATTGATCATCCGTTTTGAGGATTTGTCCGTAGTGGTCGTACGAACACCAATTTTTGGTGTAAACAAAATCTGCACCTTCCAAAGCTTTTTCTTGATCGGTAGTGATTTCTACCCCCTTAGTAATTTCGGGATTAAGTGCATAACCTTCAGGATGTGTGATAATGAAATCGGCATCCATATGTCCCATCATTTGGGTAAAGGAATTCCCTACCGCGTGGGGTAAGGCTTTGGGGTGGGGTGCCCAACTCAATACCACTTTGGGTTTGTGAGGTGTTTGATATTCCTTTATGGTAATGGCATCGGCCAAGGCCTGGAGAGGATGGGCGGTAGCACTTTCCATATTGATAATCGGAACCGAGGCATATTTTGCAAAACTTCTCAATACGATTTCAGCCTCGTCTTTTTCCTTATCTGACAGTGAGGCAAAAGCCCTGATAGCGATCATGTCACAATATTGGGAAACAACTGCAGCAGCTTCCTTGACATGCTCTGATCTCAATCCACTCATTTTGGTGCCGTCCTCAAACTCCAAAGCCCATGACTCTTGACTGAAATTCATGACCATGGTGTGCAGCCCTAAATTTTGCGCCGCTTTTTGCGTACTCAATCGGGTTCTTAAGCTGGGATTAAAAAATAATAAACCTAAGGTTTTACCCTTGCCCAACCCGTCCCATTGGCTGGGATTCTTTTTTAGGACCATGGCCAAATCGAGCGTCTGGTCAAAATGGGGTAAGTCCGCTAAAGTGATAAAATGCTTCATAATAAATCTTCTAATACATCAAAAAGCTGATCAAAATGAGCTTTCTGAACCGTCAATGGAGGAAGAATCCGCAATACTTTTTTGTTGCTACTGCCTCCAGTAAATATTTGTTTTTCATAGATGAGCCTCTTTCTTAGGGGACCTACTTCAAAGTTAAATTCCAATCCGAGCATTAGTCCTCTTCCTTTGATGGTGGCTCCTTTTATTTTTTCAGCTCTACTTCTAAAATAGGTCTCCATCTCTTTGGCGTGTTGTTGGAGCCTGTCTTTTTTTATCACCTCCAAAACTGCCAAAGAAGCCGTACAAGCCAAATGATTCCCCCCAAAGGTGGTGCCCAGCATACCGTATTTGGGTTGGACATCGGGATGAACGAGTATTCCTCCTATGGGAAAACCGTTACCCATTCCTTTAGCCATTGTGATGACATGAGGTTTGATGTTGTTGTTTTGAAAAGCAAAAAAGGTTCCCGATCTGGAAAAGCCAGACTGAACCTCATCGGCGATCAAGGCGGTGTTGTATTGATAGCATAATCTTTCCATGGCAAAAACGAAATCATCGTCGGGCATATCGAGTCCACCGACTCCTTGGATGGGTTCAAAAATAACGGCACAGACATCATCTTTTTTTAATTCATTTTCGAGTGCTTTTGCATCATTAAAGGGAATAAAAGTAACCTCTTGTTGTTGGTTTAAAGGCGCATTGATATTTTGATTATCCGTTGCTGCTACAGCCGCAGACGTCCTGCCGTGAAAAGCATTTTTAAATGCTACAATCCTTTTTTTGCCATTGTAGAATGAGGCTAGTTTTAGTGCGTTTTCGTTGGCTTCAGCACCCGAACTACAAAGAAAAAGTTGGTATTCGTGCAAACAGGAATGTTCTCCAATCTGGTCTGCCAATTGTTGTTGTAGAGGGTTTTCTACTGCATTGGAATAAAAAGCGATTTTTTGCAATTGTTCCTGCAATCGGTTTACGTAATGAGGATGGCTGTGGCCTATGGAAATTACGGCATGACCGCCATAAAGATCCAAATATTCCTTACCCGTAGCATCATAGACATAAACATCCTTTGCCTTTACAGGGCAGACTTCATAGAGCGGGTAAACGTCAAATAGTTTCATAGTTTTTTCCTTAAATGGGTAAACACTGTCCCTTTTGCGGGAATTATTGCATTTTGATTTCGTTTATTTTTTCGAATGAAGCTATTAATCCTTGGATGAGTGATGAACTCAGTCCTTGGTGCTCCATTTCATTTAATCCAGTGATGGTACAACCTTGAGGGGTGGTAACCTTGTCGATTTCGGTTTCGGGATGGGAGTCGGTCTCAATGAGTAAACTTGCGGCTCCCAAAGCCGTAAACATAGACATTCGCATGGACTCATCGGCATCAAACCCCATTTGAACACCCCCTTGGGTGGTGGCTCTGATCAATCGCATCCAAAAAGCAATACCACTAGCGCAAACCACCGTGGCGGCTTGCATCTGTTTTTCAGCGATCTTAATCGTGGTTCCCAATCCGTTGAAAATGGCCTCGGCAATGGCGATTCTTTTTTCTCCAGTGCGATTGCAACACAAACAAGTCATGGATTTACCAACTGAAATGGCGGTATTGGGCATGCTTCTGATGATGGGGTAATTGCCTCCCAATTTTTTCTCCATGCGTTCAATGCTGAAGCCTGTAATGGCAGAAATAAGAACATGTTTATCCGTTAGGCTGTCTTTTATTTCCTCTAGTATGCCATCAAATTGTCTTGGTTGTACTGTAAAGATGATAATGTCAGAATTTTTGACAGCTTCCTTATTGTCTTTCGTGATTTTTACATTGTTGTATTCCTCCCATTTCGAAATGGCATTGAGGTCTCTTTTGGAGAGGTAGAGCGAGGTGTAGGTGTTGTTGTAAACCAAGCCTTTGGCGATACTCAATCCTAAGTTACCTGATCCGATTATGGCTATTTTCATTTCTATCGTTTTTTTAAATATTAAAATACACTGGCTTTGAGTTGTAAGCCCAAGTCCTCCTCCCATCCCATGATGAGATTTAAGTTTTGAATGGCTTGTCCCGACGCGCCTTTCAGTAAATTGTCGATCACCGATGTGATCAGTAATTGATCTTCAAACTGATGCAAATGAACCGCACAGTGATTGGTATTGACCACTTGCTTCAAAGTGAGTTCTTTGTCAGATACATGGGTGAAAGGGTGTGTTTTGTAAAACTCCTTGTATTGATCGACTACCTCTTCCAATTTCCCTTCAAATGAGGTGTAACAACTGGCAAAAATACCTCGGGTAAAATTTCCTCTTTGGGGAAGAAAATAAATTTTAGGAGCCCCCAAGGTTTCTCCGATTTCACCCAAATGCTGATGTGTAAAAGGTTTGTACCAAGATACATTGTTGTTTCTCCAGCTAA
>JABGSU010000038.1 GCA_018647605.1 Flavobacteriaceae bacterium
CAGAAAGTTGTTTTTTGTTAATCTCAATAAGTCGATTTGAATCAAACATTCATTTTATCTTTTAATTATCTAACAAAAGCATTCGCAACACCGCCATCCACATTAATTATATTCCCTGTGCTTTTATCCAAAATGGCCAAGAAAGCAAAAACTCCATTGGCAATGTCTTCAGGTCTTATAATTTCATTCAACAGGTTTCGTTTGGCATAAAAAGCAGGCAGTTCTTCTACGCTAATACCGTGAGCTTTTGCTCGACCTTCTGCCCATTTGCCTTCCCAGATTTTACTGCCTACAATCACGCCGTCGGGATTGACTGTATTAACTCTAATCTGATCTTTCGCAAGTTCTGCAGCCAATAGTCTTGACAGGTGCATTTGTGCTGCTTTTGCTGTTCCATAACCTGCGTTGTTTGGACCAGAAACCAATCCGTTTTTACTGGCAATATTGACTATATTCCCCCCTAAACCTTGTTTTTTCATGATTTTAGAGGCTGTTTTAGACAATAAAAATTGACCTTTGACCAATACGTTTTGAAGCAAATCCCAATCACTTTCGGTCGTGTCAAGAATCGACTTAGAGATCGCTAATCCTGCACTGTGAACTACAATATCCAAACCACCAAATTGCAAACAAGCCTTCTGAACTGCTTGAGCCAAACTATCGGCTTGGGTAACATCACAATGAGAGCCTATGGCCTGATCTGAACTGTAGGCAGAGGTGGCTTCCTTGAGGTAATCTTCAGAAACATCTGTAAAGACAACATTAGCCCCCTCAGCAATAAGCTTGTCGGCGATAGCCCTACCTATTCCTCCCCCCGAACCCGTCACCAAAGCAACTTTTCTAGATAAAGGCTTTTCGTTAGGTTGGCGTTGTAACTTTGCCTCTTCCAATAGCCAGTACTCTATGTCAAATGCCTCTTGACGGGGCAAGGAAGTATATTGGGAGATGGCTTCTGCCCCTCGCATAACATTGATTGCATTAATGTAAAATTCGCTGGCAACCCTTGCTGTTTGTTTGTTTTTTGCAAAAGTAAACATCCCCACTCCAGGATACAATATAACTACAGGATTGGCGTCTCTAATGGCTGGACTGTTGGGGTGCTTACAAGCATTGTAATAGTCCTGATAGTCTTTGCGATACTGCTCAAATGAATTGGATATTTTATCCAAAATCTTTTGGTCATCGGACAAGTCTTCATCAGGGGCCAAATTAAGTATTAGGGGTTTAATTTTTGTTCTTAGGAAATGGTCTGGACAAGAGGTACCCATGGGAGCCAAACGTTCCAAATCATTGGAGTTAATGTATTCTAATACTTTATCATCGTCAGTAAAATGGCCGATCATAGCATTTTCTGAGGAACACAAACCTCTCAAAAGGGGGGCCAGTTGAGCTGCTTTGTCTTTCCTTTGGTCAGAGGATAAACTGTTAATTTTTTGACCTCCAAATACACTTCCATTTTTGGCAATTTGATCCTCAATGTATTGAGAAGCAGCTTCGATTACCTCAAGGCTATTGATATAGGACTCATAGGAGGTTTCTCCCCAAGTAAATACACCATGACTTCCCAAAACAATACCTCTAATGCCTGGGTTATTATTCAAACAGGCTTCCAATTGCAATCCCAAATCGAAACCAGGACGCTGCCACGGTACCCATCCCATAGTATCTCCCCATATTTCTTTGGTGATTTTTTGGCTGTCTTCTGCCGCTGCAATGGCGATCAATGCATCGGGATGTAAGTGATCGATGTGTTTGAAGGGTAGTAATCCGTGAAGGGGGGTGTCAATAGAGGGAGCCCTGCTGTCAAGATCATATATACAATGATTAAAAAGAGCTACCATTTCGTCCTCATGCTCTAAACCACGGTAGACTTTTTTCAGATCGTGAAGTCTTTGATTATATAAACCTGCAATACCACTTCGTTGAAGAGTACCAATATCTCCACCAGAACCCTTAATCCACATTACCTCGACATCTTCATGTGTCAAAGGATCTCTTTCAATGGTTTTGCAACTGGTATTCCCTCCTCCATAATTGGTAATTCTAAGATCTGACCCCAAAAGATTGGAACGGTACAAAAATAGAGCGACTTGGTCCTCTCCCAATTCAGCTTCTTTTTTTGGGTCCCAAAGATGATTTACAAACTTATACTTATTTTTGATTTCCATAAATGATTGTCAATAATTTCAAATGTATTTTAATTTACATAAATAAGCATCCTGTAGTCACTGGATCAAATTAAAAATTTATGATTGATTTTTTCAATATCGAATTGGATGATTCTAATAACACTCCAAAATACAAACAAATTGTAGAAAGTATTTCACAACTCATTCAATCTGGAAATATTAAGTATGGTCAAAAACTTCCTTCGATTAACCAAGTTAGTTTTGATTATTATATTTCCAGAGATACTGTGGAGAAAGCCTATTCCATACTAAAGGAAAGTGGAGTGATCGAGTCCATAAAAGGTAGGGGGCATTTCGTTGTCAATTCAAAACCAAAAACACAGAATCGAATATTGGTAGTTTTCAATAAATTAAGTTCCTATAAAAAAGAGATTTTTAATACTTTTTGTGAGACTCTAGGGGAAACCGCCAGTATCTATTTTCATGTTCACCACTGTGAGTTCGAAAACTTTAAAACCATCATTAATGAAAATTTAAATGGATACAATTATTATGTCATAATGCCTCACTTTAACAATTTTAACTTCAAAAAGTTTAATACTTTAATGCAGAAAATCAAAAAAGAAAAAATAATTCTATTGGACGAAATTATTCCAAATTTCACGCATTACAACTCCTGCATTTATCAGGATTTTAAAGATGATATTTTTAGCGCATTGAATGAAGCCAAACAAAACCTTCTTAAGTATAAAACATTATGCTTGGTTTTCCCTAAGGGGTTCAACTATCCCTATCCAACATTAATCGTACAAGGTTTTATGTTTTTTTGTATCATCAATAATATTAAAAGTGAATTGATCAGTCAAATTCACAGCCTGCACAAAATAAAAAAAAACACCGCTTATATTGTAGTCAAAGAGTCCGATTTGGTCAATTTGATTAAAAATATCCGACTATCCCAACTTGAGCTTGCTCAGGAAGTCGGGGTACTCTCCTACAACGATACCCCTCTTAAAGAAATTCTCTCCAATGGAATTTCAGTAATTTCAACAGATTTCAAGGCTATGGGAAAAACAGCTGCTAAAACCATAATTGAAAATAAAAGTGTTTTACAGAAAAATGAATTCAAGTTTATTGAAAGGAATTCACTTTAAGCAGGACATCACAGGTCAACTGATTAAATCTAATAAAGTACATTTAAGTAAAATTTAAACAATGGCTAAAGATAATGATCAATCTTCCGAATTCGAAAGAGAGGCTGTTCCATCGAGTAAATTAAAAAGTTGGAAAAGCTTTTTAGGAATGTATGCAGGAGAACACGCTGCAGGAACGGAGTTTATGATTGGCCCTCTTTTTTTGACTGTAGGAGTCAGTGCCTTTGATTTATTGGCAGGTTTGTTTTTAGGGAATTTGATGGCGGTTTTATCATGGCGATTCATCACAGCCAATATTGCTGTTAAAGAACGTTTAACGCTTTATTTCAAATTAGAAAAAATATCGGGTAGCAAGCTGGTGCGTTTTTATAACGTAGCCAACGGTATTCTCTTTTGTTTTCTGGCAGGGTCTATGATCACAGTATCGGCCACTGCTGTTGGTGTTCCCACTGGATTGGAAATGCCCAAACTTACCGATGTAATGCCCAACAGTGTAACTTGGGTAATTGTTGTTCTGATTATAGGAGGCCTAATAACTTGGATTGCTGCCAAAGGCTATGAAATGGTATCCAAGGCAGCCAACTGGATGGCTCCCATTATTGTTTTGGCTTTTCTGGCTTGTGGTATAGTGGCAGCCAACCAATTGGGAATCAAAAGTTTTTCTGATTTTATCGCTGTATGGGGAGAGGGATCAGAACCCTTTCCTGGTCAAATAAAATACACCTTTTGGCATGTGTTTTTATGGTCATGGTTTTGTAATGCTGCAATGCACATAGGGATGTCTGACCTATCCGTTTTCCGATATGCACAATCACCTCAATCAGGTTGGACCACCGCAGCTGGAATGTATGTAGGTCATTATATGGCATGGATTGCCGCTTGTTTGTTGTATGCTGTCTATTTAAAATCCCCTGAAGCCGCTACTTTTTTGGAAGATGGAACTGCTCCACCCGTTGCTCCTGGCCCATTGGCCTTCAATGCCATTGGTTGGTTTGGAATTATCGCTGTGATATTGGCAGGATGGACCACCGCCAATCCTACCATCTATAGATCGGGACTGGCTTTTCAAGCAATCCTTCCCAAGTGGTCCATTACTCAAGCTACTGTATTGGCAGGGTCGGTAGCAACCCTAGCAGGTATTTTTCCCGCCTTTGCCATGAAGCTTCTTGATTTTGTTGCAGTCTATGGTTTTATACTCGCCCCAGTCGGTGCAGTAATTGTTTTTGAACACTATTTTGCAGATCGCTATGGAGTGATCAAAAACTATGCTGAAAATAAGAATGTGACTTTCAATAAATCCGTTTTTTTTGCATGGTTCATTAGCTTTATCATCTTTTTTGGATGGTCTAAAAGTCAAGGAGTGTTCCTTTCTTTTTTAACCCTTCCTGCATGGATAACATGTGGAACCCTTTTTATTATCTTTAGTAAAATTTATCAGAAAAAATAATTCAAACCACATCTCTTGTCTAAACCCATCCAATACAATCCACGCTACCCATCCATAGAAGATTTAAGGATGAAAGCCAAAAAAAAGATCCCCAAGTTTGCTTTTGAATATTTGGACGGGGGTTGCAATGAAGACATCAGTCTACATAAAAACACCCACGAGCTTCGCAAGGTAGAAATGAAACCTAGGTATTTGATTCCCTTTAAAGAAGCTAATTTAAAAACAGAGTTATTTGGACACGAGTACGACGCTCCTTTTGGCATTTCCCCAGTAGGTTTGCAAGGGTTAATGTGGCCTAAATCACCAGAAATTTTAGCCAAGGCTGCTTTTGAACACAACATTCCTTTCGTTTTGAGCACTGTTACCACTGCCAGTATAGAAACGATAGCAGAAATAACAGAAGGTCGTGCTTGGTTTCAGCTCTATCATCCTGCGGAAGACAAAGTCACTGAAGATTTGATCAAAAGAATTGATGCTGTAGAATGTCCTGTATTGGTCATTCTATCAGATGTTCCTTCATTTGGCTATCGCCCTAGGGACATTCGAAACGGTCTGTCTATGCCACCAAGAATGACGTTACAAAATATACTTCGGGTAATGAAACGGCCGGAATGGGCTTTGAGAACATTGTTCAATGGGCAGCCTAGTTTTGAAGTCCTTAAACCCTATATGCCCAAAAACCTAAACTTGAGTCAATTAGGAAAATTTATGAATGCTACTTTTGAAGGGCGTCTCAATGAAGAAAAAGTTAAAAGATTGAGAGACTTGTGGAAAGGCAAGTTGGTAATTAAAGGGGTCGAGTCGGAGGCAGATGTTAAAACTGCCATTAGATTGGGCTTAGACGGGATCATCATTTCAAATCACGGGGGAAGACAGGTTGATATGGGACAGGCAACGATCACTTCTTTACAGACCATTGCCCCCAAATACCGTGATCAAATCAAAATCATGATGGACAGTGGTATCAGAGGTGGAACTGACATAGGAAGAGCGCTTTCCTCAGGAGCAGATTTTACTTTCCTTGGTAGAAGTTTTATGTACGGAGTTTCCGCTTTAGGCAAAAAAGGAGGTGACCATACTATTTCAATCCTTAAAGCGCAATTGACCCAGGTCATGGAACAAATGTGCTGTGAAACAACTCATCAACTCAGGAAAAACTTAGTTTAAAAGTTCAACTGGAAATTTTTCGGGGGTCAGGTTCCATAATGAAGGAAGCAGGAAATAAACCATTAATACTATGGTTAAAATCGAAATAAGGTTTAAAAAAAAACCTTTTTTAACCATATCGGGTATTCTGAGATATCCTGAGCCAAAAACTACTGCGTTGGGAGGAGTAGCAACAGGCAACATAAAAGCACATGAGGCTGCAACAGCTGCCGCAGCCATTAATACAAAAGGGTGTAAGTCAAATTCTATTGCAATCGGAGCCAATACAGGCAACAACATCGCAGTGGTCGCCAAATTGGAAGTAACTTCTGTTAAAAAGTTGATGGCCGTTACCAAAAGAATCAATAAAAAAAACAAGTGAAAAGACCCAAAGGCATTCATTTGATTACCAATCCAAATGGCCAATCCACTACTTTCAAAAGCCTTTGCCAATGACATCCCACCACCATAGAGCAACAGAATTCCCCAAGGCATTTTAATCGCTTCTTCCCATTGTAGTATTTTATCATTCCCCTTTTTTGTGTTGAGTACAAATAATAAAAGGGCAAAAAAGATCGCTATGATGGTGTCGTCGATGGATGGAAAAATATTTTGCAATAAAAAAGATCTCGATATCCAACAGACTCCTGCTGAGGCAAATACTGTGGCAACAACTTTTTGTTCATAACTGATTTTCCCAAGTTCGTTTTTTAACCTTGAAATTTCTTCTATTCCTCCTGGAAAACTTTTCTGTTCAAAGGAAAAAGCCCACCGCGTCAAGTACCACCAACAAATAAAAAGTAAAAGTAACATGACTGGAAAACCAAAAATAAACCACTCCAAAAATGAAATTTCATAACCATAGGTTTGAGCAAGGATACCAGCCATCACCATATTGGGAGGTGTTCCGATCAAAGTTGCAATACCACCGATTGAAGCACTATAAGCAATGGATAGCATCAGAGCTTTTCCAAAGATTAAGTTTTCATCAGCATCGGTTTTTGGATTATCTTTCAATTGCT
The DNA here is from genome assembly GCA_018647605.1 of Flavobacteriaceae bacterium. Lineage (GTDB taxonomy): Bacteria > Bacteroidota > Bacteroidia > Flavobacteriales > Flavobacteriaceae > UBA8316. Next base: position 6,899 of record JABGSU010000038.1, read on the forward strand.
TGATGATGACAATCCCTATGGGAAGCATCATCACTGAAGTAGCTGTATTGGAAATCCACATGGACAGAAAAGCAGTAGCCACCATAAAACCTAAAATGATTTTTTTTACATCGGTTCCGATAAAGTAAATGATGTTGAGTGCAATCCGCTTGTGTAAATTCCATTTTTCGATTGCAATAGCAATGATGAATCCACCCATGATCAAGAAAATAAATTTGTGTCCAAAGGCAGCCGAAGTCGATGCCAAATCCATCCCCCCAGATAAGGGGAACAAAACAATGGGTAGTAATGCCGTCACAGCAATGGGTAACGCTTCCGTAATCCACCAAATAGCAATCCAAAGTGAGGTCGCTAATACTGCTCTTGACGCATCGTTTAGTCCATATGGATCAAACAAAAAAAGCGTTAGAAAGAATAGAATAGGGCCTAAATAAAGTCCAATCTTTTTAGTGATCATGACTGTTTTTGCTTTTTAAAATCAAAACGGAAAACAAAACTTTGATTTTATCAAATGAACAAAAAATATCTTAATAAAAAACCGTTTGACTTATCATTAGATATTAACTAATGTTTTATTTCCCCGATTTTGGGCATATTTTTACGATAGTTATGGAGAAAGTAAAAACGTTAATCCTAGGCAGTGGCCCTGCAGGATATACTGCGGCTATCTATGCCGCCCGAGCTGATCTCAAAC
>JABGSU010000039.1 GCA_018647605.1 Flavobacteriaceae bacterium
GGAATGCTCTACTATTTTAAAAATTACGAAACGGTTAGTCTTAAGGGGTTCATTGTAGCCAACCTCTTATCTGTTGCTGTGCTTCTTTTTATTTTTAAACTCCTCTTGCCAAGTACCCTAACCTATTTTGGGTATGCCGAAGTATTTTTCGTCAATCAAATTGGCCTTCCGTTTCATTCGGGAACAATCGCAGCTGGGTTATCTCTTATTGTCTTTTTTGTTTATGCTCTTAAGCACACACAAAAAAAACATTGGGTCCAACTCAATACCTGTCTGCTCTGTATCCTTTTTGTACTGATTGGATTTTCATCATGGCTCATGCTACCTATTCGTGCAAATGCCAATACCGTAATCAATGAAAATGCACCTGCAGACGCAAGGGCGTTATTGGCTTACTACAACCTCGAACAATATCCAAAAACACATCTTTTTTATGGGCCAATGTTTACGGACATGTACGCTGGTCAAGACGAAAAAACACCCTATGTTGACGATAAGCCCAAATATGAAAAAGACGAGGCAACAGGTCGTTATGTGATTGTTAATGACTGGGAAAAAGCACGAATCAATACGAATAGTGAACACGAAGGTTTTTTACCCCGTATGTGGAGTACTGGAAACGCTGTGAACTACATGAACTATTACGGCACAGTTGACTTTGATGTCAAACCACAATTTAGAAACGAACAAGTCTTAGTTGAAAAAGTCAATGAGTTTATCGCAGAATGGAACGAGGGACGTGTCGATGTAGAAGAATATCACACCTTTTTGACCACCTATGCGACCTATTTAGATATTGAAAAACCATCCTTTTTTGAAAACCTCCGCTATATGTTTGACTTCCAAATGGGGTATATGTATTGGCGGTATTTCATGTGGAATTTCTCTGGGAGACAAAACGATAATCAAGGTAAATTAGATCCTATCAACGGGAATTGGCTCAGTGGCATTTCTTTTGTTGACAACTGGCGTTTGGGACCACAAGACATGCTTCCAAGTGAACTCGAAAACAATAAGGGAAGGAATAAATATTATATGATTCCACTGCTCATGGGGATCCTCGGACTTGTGTTTTTATATAATAAGGACCCCAAAAGGTTTTGGGTCTTATTACTGCTGTTTTTATTTACTGGTCTAGCGCTAAAAGTCTATCTGAATGAACGTGTATTTGAGCCTCGTGAGCGTGACTATGCGCTTGTGGGATCGTTTTATGCATACAGTATTTTCATTTCTTTGGGCGTTCTCGCACTTGGTCAGCGATTGCAAAAAATGTTGCGTCCTCGCTTTGCCGTTCCTCTAGTTGGTGTGTTGAGTTTTCTTTGTGTTCCCGTTCTCCTAGCTTCTGAAAATTGGGACGACCACGATCGTTCAGGTCGTTATACAGCACAATCTACAGCAAAAGCATATTTGGACTCCATAGAAGAAGACGTTGATGCAATGATTTTTACCATTGGCGACAACGACACCTTTGCCCTATGGTATGCCCAAGAAATTGAAGGGTATCGGACCGATGTTCGAAGCATCAATACGCAGCTTTTGGCGACCGATTGGTATATTGATCAATTGAAACATCGCACTTATACCAGCTCACCAATTCCCTCACAACTCAGACACGATCAATATGCCGTTGGGACACGTGACTATATAAAATACGAGGCCTTACTGGATTCTGTAAGATGGTCGCTTAAAGACTTTATGCGTTGGGCGAGTAGCGATCAGCCACGAACACAGTACAAGTATCTGCTTGATCAATATAATGTGGAGACTTCCGGTATTCCTAAAGCGACCCAAAAAATGGTGTACTATCCAACCAATAAGCTTCGAATCCCTGTAAATAAGGAAAACGTTTTAAAAAGCGGAATTGTCAAAGCGGAAGATGCAGATTTGATCGTGGACTATATTGATATCGATCTACCTACATCAGGGTTGTACAAAAACCGTTTGATGATGCTGGATATTTTGCATAATAACGATTGGGAGCGACCCATCTATTTTACAGGGGGTAGCTATGATCCTAGTGAGTATTTTTGGATGAAAGAATATTTGCAGCTGGATGGTCTGGTCTATAAACTTGTGCCAATTAAAACACCTTCAAACCCAAACAATCCCTATCAAATGGGTCGTATAGATGCAGAGAAGATGTATTCAATTGTGATGAGTTGGGATTGGGGAAATTCAGATAATCCAGATATCTATCACGATCCCGAAACTCGAAAAAATAGCATTTCGTTTCGCTCTAACATTACGCGCTTGGCCAACGCTCTCATTGATGAAAAGCAGATCGATAAAGCCATTGAAGTGCTTGACTTATCCATGGAAAAAATGCCAGTCGAAAGCTTTGGTTATTACAGCTTGGTCATCCCCATTGCTCGCGCCTACTACCGTGCCGGCGCCGAGGAAAAAGCCCGAGAAATTGTTTTTGAACTGAGCAAAGGTTATCAGGAATATATGCAGTACTATGCCCAATGGGATTCAGACGATCAATTAGCACTGATTGAAGAAATCGTTGGCAATGTGGAGCGCTATAAAAGCTTATTAACTGAAGTTGCAGAAACAAAAGACCATCAAACACTTGACGCACTTTATGAAAGCTTTTACACGTCTATTTTACCCTTTAGTTACATTTATGGAAAGTATGATTTCTATACAGAACTTAAACCATTTGTCTCTGCATTATATCAAGCCAATCGAAACGTCCTAGCGCGTGAACTCGGCGGAAATATTGCACAACAATATGTGGACTTACTCGGTCGATTTATGACAATTCCCGAAGAACAGATCACCTATTTTGAAACCGAAATCGGAATTGAGATTGAGGCCTATCGCTCGCTACTTTCGACCATCAAAAGGCATGATGAGGATAGCAATCATGTACAGCAATTAGAAAAAGTGTTTGATGAAACTGTTGAGCAATTTACTTTTTTAATGAACTAAACAAAGTCTTTCATTAAAGATATAATTGTATTGGCATCTTGATCGCCGCTTTGGCGCCATACCATTTCCCCACCCTTATAAATCATCATAGTCGGTAGTCCTTTGACACGCAGCGCCTCTGCAAGTTTTGGATTTTTTTCTACATCAATTTTGATCACTTTTCCATGATCGCCCATAACAGCAGCCACATCCCGAAGAGTAGCATGCATTTCCGTTGCAGATTCATCCCACTCTGAATAAAAGTTGAGAAGAATCGGGATTTTAGCATCAATTAAATCACCAAATTTAGACATGATTTCACACGTTTTTGGATCAACAGTCAAGTATAAATATAGTATTTTGAAATAAAAGTGAGCGTTAGGCGCTCTTTTTCAGTGTAATTACGCTGATTTCGGGCCATATTCCAAACCTCCCTGGATAGGCCAAAAAACCAAATCCACGATTTACATTTAGAAAGCGGTTGTTTTCCTTGTAAACACCTGCCCAGTATGGATAACGCCATTTTACAGGGCTCCATTTGATTAGACCTGGAATCTCAATACCAAACTGCATACCGTGGGTGTGTCCGCTCAACGTAAGTGGAATCCGAACATTCCCTTCTTTTACTTCAACTTGCCAGTGTGAAGGATCATGGCTCAAAAGAATTTTAAAGGCTTTTTGGTCAAGCCCAGAAAGTGCTGCATTGAGGTCCCCTGCTTTTTTAAAGCCTCCTGTTCCCCAGTTTTCAACTCCCACAATCGCGAGTTGACTCCCTTCTTTTTCAAGAATAGCATGTTCATTGCGTAGCAACTGATAGCCCATTTCTTTTTGTAACCGAACTAAGTCAGTAAGATTGTCTGCCTTGGCAGCTTCTGAATCCCATGGATAATAATCTCCGTAATCGTGATTTCCTAAAACCGAATAAACGCCATTTTTGGCAGAAAGAGTTCCTAATATTTTTTTCCATGGCTCCAATTCCACAGCTCGGTTATTGACAATGTCACCCGTAAACACAATAACATCGGCTTCTTGCTTATTCACTAAATCGATCCCATATTGTACACGCGCACGGTTGTCAAAACTACCACAGTGAAAATCCGAAACCTGTGCGATCTGAAAGCCATCAAAGGCATCGGGCAAGTCGTCAAAAGTGAGAGTGTAACGCAATACCTTGTAGTTGTATTTTCCCTTAAAAATTCCGTACAAAAGGCCAAGAGTCGGCACCGCTGCAACGCCTAGAGCCAACTGACTGACAAACTTCCTTCGGGATGCCCAAACAGGTCCCATGTCGGGATTGAAAAAAGATATGATGGCACGGACAATGCGGAAAATATCCTCAGAAAACAAAAATAAAATTAGAAAGGATTGAAAGACAAAAAGCATGATGTATGCTCCGATGGCATAGGTGCGAAAAAACTCGTTTTCCACGCTAATCTCATTTGACAGCTGGTAATAAATAAAAGCAAGTGTCACTGCGCAAATGAGCCAGTAGGTTGGCAAAACCCAACGCCCGATCTGTAATGTTCGCAGGGCTTGACTTGCATAAAAGCTTGAGAGTAGGAAAAAAATTAAAAAGAAAATCCATCTTGTCATAGCGGCAAATATACAAGTGAAACTTGTTGCTTTTGTTATGCAAACATCAATTTGTGTTTATCCGAATAATAATCCTATTTTTGATCAACAACCATGGCCAACGAAAAAAAGCTTTTCCTACTTGATGCATATGCCTTAATTTTTAGAGGATATTATGCTTTTATTAAAAATCCACGAATTAACTCCAAAGGCATGGACACCAGTGCCATTATGGGGTTTACCAATTCTCTAATCGATTTGATCAATCGTGAAAAGCCCGACTATCTCGCGGTAGCTTTTGATAAAGGAGGTTCCGCTGAACGATCTGACCTTTTTCCA
>JABGSU010000040.1 GCA_018647605.1 Flavobacteriaceae bacterium
AAGCCGATCGTGCCGAGCGAGAGGGTGACTACGCTACCGTAGCCGAACTGCGTTATGGAAAGATTAAAACCGCTCAAGAAGCCCTAGATAAACTTCACCGCGAACTGATGGAATATCAAGAAAGTGAAACCCTCATCAAAGAGGAAGTTAACTATGATGATATTGCCGAGATAGTCGCAAAATGGACTGGTATCCCCACCACTAAAATGTTACAAACCGATAAAGAACGTTTACTCAATCTAGAAAAGGAAATCCACAAACGTATGGTCGGTCAAGAGCCTGCCGTAGAAGCTGTATCCGATGCCATTCGGCGGAGCCGCGCAGGATTGCAAGACGAAAATCGTCCGATAGGCAGTTTTCTTTTTCTGGGTACTACAGGAGTAGGAAAAACGGAATTGGCCAAAGCTTTGGCTGAGGTACTCTTTGACGATGAAAACAATATCACCCGTATTGACATGAGCGAATACCAAGAGCGTCATGCAGTTAGTCGATTGGTAGGAGCCCCTCCTGGCTATGTAGGTTATGACGAAGGAGGACAACTAACCGAGGCTGTGAGAAGAAAACCCTATTCCGTGGTCTTATTGGACGAAATTGAAAAGGCCCATCCCGACACCTTCAATGTCCTATTGCAAGTACTTGATGAAGGTCGACTAACAGACAATAAAGGACGTACTGCTGATTTTAAAAATACCATAGTCATCATGACCTCAAACCTTGGAAGTCACGAGATTAAAGCGAGCTTCGAAGCCCATAAAGATTTTAACGAAGCACATGAAAAGGCCAAAGATGCCGTTTTACAATTGCTAAAAACCACCATCCGACCCGAATTTCTCAACCGAATCGACGACATCATCATGTTTTCTCCTCTTACAGCTAGAGAAATTGAATCGATTGTCCGACTGCAATTCGATATATTAACCCAGAGATTGGAGCAGCAAGCATTAAAAATTTCAGCTTCTGACGAGGCTATTTCCGCCCTTGCAAAATGGGGTTTTGACCCTGAATATGGAGGTCGACCTGTGAAGAGGGTCATGCAGAAAAAAGTCCTCAATGCATTGAGTAAAGAACTCTTGGCTGGAAAAATAGCCTCATCAAAACCCGTTTTGGTGGACTATTTTGATGATCAAATCGTATTCCGAAATACCGAAAACGCTTAGAAATAAGTTGTTAACTTTGACGCGTGCAAAAACGAATCAACATACAAAACAAAAAAGCGCGTTTTGAATACGAGTTTCTCGATCAATTTACCGCTGGGATTGTATTGACTGGAACCGAAATCAAATCCATTCGCAACAGCAAGGCTTCTATAGCCGAAAGTTTTTGTGAATTTAATGAGAGGGGCGAGCTCTTTGCTGTCAATATGTACATCGAAGAATACGCCTTTGGCACCCGTTTCAACCATCGCCCACGTGGGAGCAGAAAGCTTTTGCTCAACAAAAGAGCATTGAATAAGCTTTTCAAACAGGTCAAGAATTCTGGATTGACCATCGTACCGCTAAAGCTTTTTATTAACGACAAGGGCTTTGCCAAAATGTTTATCGCCCTTGCCAGGGGTAAGAAATTGTATGACAAAAGAGAAACCCTTAAAGATCGGGACAACAAAAGGAATTTAGATCGCGTCAAAAAAAGTTTTAATAAATAATTTATTTGTTAGCTTTTGATCAATTCCAAATCCTAAATAATGACATCATCATCCCCTAAAAATGAAATAGGCATCGAAAACCATTCCCCAAACTCTTCTCCCAGCCTGTTTTTGTTCAGTGTATTTTTTATAACTGTAATACTTCCCTCCATCCTTTCGGCACAACTGACAGGTAAGGTTACAGACAGCATCAACCAACCTTTAACAGGGGTCAGTGTTTATATTAAAAATACTTTTGTTGGCACTGTCACCAATCAAAAAGGTGAATTCTATTTGAGCGATCTTCCAAAAAAAAAAGGGGAAATCATATTTAAAAGTTTGGGATATAAAACCATAAAACACCATTATGATTTAGAATCCCTCCCCCATTATTTTGAAATAAGCTTGAAAGAAGAACTCATTTCACTTCAAGAGGTAACACTCAATGCAACAGAAATCCCTGCCAATGCTATCATCAGAGCCACCATTGAGAAACGAAAAAAATACCTATTACAAGATCAAACCTTAACGGCCAACTTCTACTCAAAAGGCATCATTAGTACCAATTCAATGCCTAAAAAAATATTGGGTCAAGAAATAGATGTTTCTGACCAAGCCCTAGACTCCACCCGATCAGGGATATTATACCTATCAGAAACCTTCTCCAAGATTTATAAAGAAAAAGGGAAGTTTAAGGAAGTCATAACCGCTTCAAAGGTCAGCGGCGATGAACAAGGGATTACCTTTAACAGTGCCAGTGATGCGGAATTTAACTTCTATCAAAGCACGGTAAACCTTGGCAATGAATTGATCTCTCCCATAAGTCCAGTTGCTTTTTCTTTTTATAAATTTCGATTGCTGGGAACATTTTATACCGATGATGGGCATTTGATCAATCAAATAGAAGTCAAAAGAAAAAACAAGACCTCCCCCACTTTTGAAGGCGTTATTTATATTGTTGAAGACGATTGGAGTTTTTATGGTATAGCCCTTGAAATCAATCGTATGCAAAGCTCCATTACCATTTTGGATCAGTTTAGAATCAAACAAAACTTCAACTATGATTCCGTTTCCAAAAGATGGATAAAAAGTGATCAAGTCATTGATTTTAAGTTGGGCATCTTTGGGTTTAATTTTTTGGCTCAGTTTTCAGGGGTTTACACCCAGTATGACTTTGATCCCGTTTTCGAAAAAAAGACCTTTGGTAAAATGGTTTATAAAATCGAAGAAGGAGCCAACCAAAAAGACAGTCTTTTTGTACAAAGCAGACCCATTCCACTCACCCAAAAAGAGCTTTCCAATTACGTCAAAAAAGACAGTATCGTAAAAGCCCATGAGGCTCCAGCCTATTTGGATTCATTGGACCGTGAAGTCAATCGTTTCAAATGGAAGGATTTTATAGGGAAAAGAATTCAAAACACTCAAAAAGAGACTTCCTATGGATTTTCAATCCCACCATCAGCAGTTCATTTCAATACAGTTCAAGGCTATAATGCTAGACTGAACCTTTACTACAATCGGAATTGGGAAAAGGAAAAAAAATCTCTGAAAATCAATTCCAATCAAGTTTATGGTTTTTCGGATGAGCAATGGTACCCCAATATTCAAATTGATTATCTCATGAATAGTGTATACTATCCCAGATGGTCATTGAAACTGGGCAGAAGTTTGGATCAATTTGATGGTGAACAACCCTTTTCCCTGCTTTGGAATGATGCTTATAGCCTATTATTGAAAGAAAACTATTCCAAATGGTATCAAAACACCAAAATGGAAATCAATTTTAAAAGTTATCTCAAATCAGATTTTTATTTTTCCACCACCCTAGGCTACTTTGATAGAAACCCGAGATCAAATACTTCTGACTTCTCCTACTTCAACAAAAACAAAACCTATCAGAGCAACACGCCCAAAAACCCGTATTATGATTTCCAATCACATAACCTAAAAAAATACACTATATCGCTAGAATTCCGCCCCCAAAACCAATATTACCAATACACTAACCAAAGGTTTTACACCCAAAAGGAAAACTACCCAAAATTAAACTTGCAGTTTACCCAAGCACTGGGCAGTTCAGTTTCCCGATACAACTTTATAAAATTGGATTTTTCTTATGATCAAACCCTGTCCCTTGGACTTGTAGGAGAAACTTTTTTAAAAATTAAAACAGGGCGCTTTTTGCAAAAAGAAAGCCCTGCTTTTATGGATTTCAATCATTTTCATGGCAATGAAATTATTTTTGGAAAAACAACGCCCTATTTAAATCAATTCAACCTGTTGCCCTATTACCAATACAGCACTGCTAATGACTATTTTTTGACCCACTGGGAACACCGATTTAAAAAATGGGGAGTGGGCAACTGGCCATTGATTCGCTTACTCAAAAGTGAATTTATCGCAGGCTTTCACAGTTTGGCCATACAGGGGGAAAAACCCCATTTCGAAGTCAATATAGGCCTAGATAAACTAGGGTTTGGGAAATTTAAAATACTAAGGCTTGACTATTTTTGGGCTTTAGGAAAGCTCAATCTAAATCAAGGATTAAGAGTTAATCTTGCACTTTAATTCCGATCTTTTAACAAGGGAACAAACTTAAAACTCCCAAAGGTTTTTTTGTCAAATGCTTTTTCTCCTGTTCGAACATAACGGGTCATAATTTGATCTTTTGAACCTACAGGGATCACCAGCTTCCCTCCTATGGCCAATTGTTCCAGTAAAGGCTTTGGTACTTGAGGCGCTCCTGCCGTAACAATGATAGCGTAAAAAGGAGCCTTCTCTGGCAAACCTTTATAACCATCCCCAAAAATCACTTTTTTGGGGGTCAAACGTAATTTTTTAAACAGTAAAGCTGTTTTTTTAAACAACTCCTGTTGTCGTTCTATGGTATATACCTTAATCCCATCAAAAGTCATCAATACTGCGGTTTGATAGCCCGAACCCGTTCCAATCTCTAGAACGCTATCCCCTTTTTTTAACTCCATTAACTGCGTCTGAAAAGCCACTGTATAGGGCTGTGAAATCGTTTGTTTGGCGGCAATGGGATAGGCCTTATCCACATAAGCATAAGCCTCCAATCCCTTGTCCATAAATAAATGACGAGGGACATCACCGACCGCTGTCAAAACTCTTTTGTCCTCTATTCCCTTTTCTTCTAGCAGTTTGATCAACTGCCTTCTTTGTCCTTGATGCTTGGTTGTATCCGTCATGACCACAAAAGTAATCAGTTCCGAAAAAAAATCAGAAAAAGATGGTATTTTTGAACAAAGACATTAAAATGATCAAAGCAGGTGTATTGGGGGCAGGTCATCTAGGAAAAATTCACCTCCGTTTGTTGGATACTTCTAACCATTATGAGTTGGTGGGTTTTTACGATCCCAATACTCAAAATGCAAAGGCCCTATCCAAAGAAAAAGGCTATTCCCTCTTTGAAAGTGCAGAGGCTTTGATTGAAGCCTGTGAAATGATCGATATTGTTACCCCTACCATCAACCACCACGAAGTGGCTTTAAAAGCCTTAAAAGCAGGAAAACACATCTTTATCGAAAAGCCCATCGCCAACAGTTTGGACGAGGCCCTAGAAATAACACAAACGGCAGCACAACACGGACTGCTGGGTCAAGTGGGACACGTAGAACGTTTTAACCCCGCCTTTAAAGCCGTAAAAGACTCCATCACCCACCCCATGTTTATCGAATCCCACCGCCTGGCGGAATTCAATCCTCGTGGTACCGACGTACCTGTAGTTTTGGATTTGATGATTCACGACATCGATATT
>JABGSU010000041.1 GCA_018647605.1 Flavobacteriaceae bacterium
AACTCCCCTGTAAGGGTTACCAATCCTAAGTCATAGCCATTGTCCATTTCGGTAATCACGGGGTCACCAACGGCAACAGCAAGTCCCTCGGGAAGGTTATAAAATCCTTTTCGGCTGTTTTTAAAACGCACCTCGACCATGGAAAAAGGGCTTTTGCCGGAAGGCATTTCCATATTGCCCAACCAGTCAAAAACAGTTAGTTTGTTGCAACTATCCGTCCCACAGGTGCCATTACTTTTGCATCCGCGTGGCGAACCGTTATCGTTATTGGCACATGAAGCACAACTCATAGATTGGTTTTAAAGCCTAAATATAAGGCTAATTCGAAGGATAGGGGAAATGTAAAATCCTAAATTAATGTTTAAATTTTAAGACTTTAGAACGGCCTTTTTTAAATATTTTGTTGCTGTTGTGCGTGCCTTTACGCAGCTTTTTTTGTTCTGCTACGGGCAGTCCAACCGCCTCCTGACAGGAGTCGGAACAACAGCTCTGGGTTTTGGCTTGACAGGCCTCACACTGTATAAACAATAGGTGACAGGCCTCATTGGCACAGTTTATATGGGTGTCGCAGGGAGCACCACATTGATGGCATCGAGCTATTACATGCGCACTAATTCGTTCTCCTCGACGTTCATCGAACACAAAGTTTTTACCGATAAACTGATTTTCTAAACCCTTTTCATTGACTTGACGGGCATATTCGATGATACCGCCTTCCAACTGAAAAACATTCTTAAATCCTTTATGTTTAAAGTAAGCACTCGCTTTTTCACATCGAATCCCGCCGGTACAGTACATCAACAATTTTTTGTCTTCTTTGTGTTGGGAAAGGTCTTCTTCGATCAATGGAAGGGATTCCCTAAAAGTATCCACATCGGGGGTAACAGCTCCTTTAAAATGTCCAATCTCACTTTCATAGTGGTTACGCATGTCCACACAAACGGTATCCGGCTCGGCCAAGAGGGTATTAAAATCCTCTGCATTGAGGTGGATGCCTTTTTGGGTTACGTCAAAGGTATTGTCGTCTAGTCCGTCGGCTACTATCTTCTCACGGACTTTAACCTTTAGCTTTAAAAAGGATTCATTGTCCTGTTCTATGGCGATGTTTAGGCGAACGCCTTTTAAAAAACTGATGCTGTCCAAAAAGTTTTTAAAATCCTCGAAGCGGGGGGCGGGAACCGACAGTTGGGCATTGATTCCTTCATGGGCGACATAAATACGACCCAATACATCCATTTCGTTCCAATTTAGAAACAGGTGGTCTCTAAAAATTTGTGGATTTTTGATTTGGTAGTACTGATAGAACGAAAGCGTTAGCCGTTCGGTTCCGGCTTGGGCAATCAATACACGGCGTTCCTCAGCACTCAATTGGTTATACAGTTGCATGCTATATAGTTTTAAGTGTTGACCACGCAAAAATAAGGAAATTTATACCAACTACTGGGCTTGGGGTTCTTTACCCAGCTGATGAAGGGAAGTTTGGGGTTTTTTACGTTGTACTGTTCTGGGGGTCTTTAGTCCCGAAAAGTAATGGTGGAGTTGCTTTTGCTTTACTATAATACAATTTATTTATACCTCATATTATTCCAGAGGAATTTATCAGTCGGCTTTCGCCTTTTATAAAAACAAACCACATCACTCCTCCAAGCCCAAACTAATATAGGATTCCCCATCCTTTTCCAGACTAAGCGTATTTCTAAGGATGCTATACCCATTGATTTGAGAAAGGGCGTTTACCAATTCTTGTTCGCGGTTATGGCGTTCCTCCTTGCAAGCCATTTCGGTCAATGCCAGTTCTTGAATCTGCAATCCGATATCATTTGTACTGTAATTTCCAGCGCCACTGTTACAAGCTGTTTTCAGTTGAACCCCTCCATCGGCCAAAAAGGTAATCCCTGTATCCTCATCATAAATGGAAGAAGTAATCCCATTGGCTACCCGAATCGAAAGGACGGACCACTGATTGACCAAAGCGGCATTTTCGGGACGGGTTAGGGTCATAACCTTATTGTCCTGCGGATCAAACAACTCCATCTGATTGCCTTTCAAGCTAAAGGTCAAAATGGCATTTTCCAAAACTGCTTTCAGCTCCTCTTCCCGCTCGCCTTCGGGTCCAGGACATGCCATAAGAGTAGAGGCAAGCCAAGAAAAACTCAGCTTATTATTTTCTATTTCGACGTCACCAAAAAGGGAATTACAACCAGAAGAGGCCGAAAAAGTATCTTCCTCAAAAAAAAGGGTTCCCCCCACTTCAATATCCCAGTGCCCCAAAATTACGTCAGTATCGGTCACTGGGTTATCCTCTTTTTCACAATGGGAAAAAGATAAAAAACCCAAAAGTGAAGCAGTACAAAAAAGGGAGCATTTCATTGGTTTATTTCTAATTAGACATTTGCAAAATCCATGCCATTAGCAACACTCCTTTATTTTTTGCTTATGGATCTTCAAACTCCTTTTTTTGCCGTCGAACCAAACGCCCAAACAACATTTGACCCAATATTGTTAATAATCCTTTTACGCCC
>JABGSU010000042.1 GCA_018647605.1 Flavobacteriaceae bacterium
AGTGAATTGGATAACCTTGCGGCAGAAATTGCGGCCACCATGACCACCACCCATCCCGACTACGCTCAGTTAGCAGCAAGAATCTCTGTTTCTAACTTACACAAGAACACCAAAAAATCTTTCTCGGCTACGATGAAAGATCTCTACGAATACGTTAACCCAAGAACAGGAAAAAAAGCGCCACTACTCTCTGATGAAGTCTATAAAATTATCGAAAAAAATGCTGATCAAATAGATTCAAACATTATCTACAACAGAGATTTTGGTTATGATTTTTTTGGCTTTAAAACTTTGGAACGTTCCTATCTTCTAAAACTCAACGGCCAAATAGTAGAACGTCCTCAGCACATGTTGATGCGGGTATCTATAGGCATTCACCTTAATGATTTAGAATCCGCTTTTGAAACCTATGAGTTGATGTCCAAACGTTACTTTACGCATGCAACACCCACTCTTTTTAACTCGGGTACGCCTAAGCCACAAATGTCCTCCTGCTTTTTGTTGACCATGAAAGACGACAGTATTGACGGCATTTACGACACCCTCAAACAAACCGCCAAGATTTCACAATCAGCGGGAGGAATATGACTATCGATCCACAACATCAGAGCTACTGGCTCCTATATCGCTGGCACCAATGGTACTTCCAATGGTATTGTTCCTATGTTAAGGGTTTTCAATGACACCGCTCGCTATGTGGATCAAGGGGGTGGAAAAAGAAAAGGTTCTTTTGCCATTTATGTCGAACCTTGGCATGCCGATATTTTTGATTTCCTTGAACTCAAAAAGAATCATGGAAAAGAAGAAATGCGGGCTAGAGACCTATTCTATGCCATGTGGATATCTGATTTATTCATGAAAAGGGTAGAGGAAAATTCGACTTGGACCCTGATGTGTCCCAACGAGTGCCCAGGTCTCTATGATTGTCATGGAGAGGCGTTTGAAAAACTTTACCTCAAATACGAAAAAGAAGGCAAGGGCAGAAGAACCATCCAGGCCCGTGAGCTCTGGGACAAAATATTGGAATCTCAAATTGAAACTGGGACACCCTATATGTTGTACAAGGATTCGGCCAACAGAAAGTCAAATCAGAAAAACCTAGGAACCATTCGTTCCTCCAACCTTTGTACTGAAATTCTAGAATACACCTCGGAAGACGAAGTTGCCGTTTGTAATCTAGCTTCTATTGCATTGCCCATGTTTATTGAAAACGGCAAGTTCAATCATGAAGAGCTTTTCAATGTTACCAAAACGGTAACCAAAAACCTCAACCGGGTCATTGACCGAAATTATTATCCCGTCAAAGAGGCAGAGAATTCTAATATGAGACACCGCCCCATAGGGCTTGGTGTTCAAGGATTGGCCGATGCTTTTATCAAACTCAGATTACCCTTTACCTGTGAAGAAGCCAAATCACTCAATCAGGAAATTTTTGAAACCTTATATTTTGCTGCAGTTACCGCTTCAGTAGAAGAAGCCGAAAAAGACGGTGCCTATAAAAGCTATAAAGGTTCACCCATGGCCAAAGGAGAATTCCAACACAACCTTTGGGGAATCAAAGATGAAGAGCTCAGTGGACGATGGGATTGGCAAGACTTGCGTAAAAAAGTAAAAAAACATGGGGTGAGAAACTCATTGTTGGTAGCTCCCATGCCAACAGCATCAACCTCTCAAATACTTGGGAACAATGAATGTTTTGAGCCCTACACTTCCAATATCTATACACGAAGAGTCCTCTCAGGAGAATTCATCGTGGTCAACAAACACCTCTTGGAAGATTTGGTCAACCTTAGTTTGTGGAATGAAGATATGAAGCAGGAACTGATGCAAGCCAATGGATCCATCCAAAATATAAATGGAATTCCCGATAATATTAAAGAGCTCTACAAGACGGTTTGGGAAATGAGCATGAAAGACATTATTGATATGTCTCGCCACAGAGGCTATTTTATTGATCAGTCTCAATCCCTTAATCTGTTTATGGAAGGAGCAACAATGGCAAAATTGACCTCCATGCACTTCTATGCTTGGAAATCAGGACTCAAAACAGGGATGTATTATTTGAGGACAAAATCTGCAGTCGATGCCATAAAATTTACACTTGATAATGCCAAAGCTGCACAACCTAAACAAGCTGAATCTGTTGTCGAAGTTGAGGCTGTTGCTGCAACTTCCTCTGCCCTAGCCGCTGGGGCAAATACCCAAAATAATCCTGCCGAAGCAGTAGAACCCCTCACTCCAGCAGAGTTGAAACAAATGTTAGAACAGTCCAAAAAAAGCGAAGATGACGACTGTCTAATGTGTGGCTCATAAACAATTTTTACTTCAAAAAAACACTTATTTTTAATTAGATAAGCGTTTTTTTTATTATGTCTATTCATCTGATAATTAGCTTATTATGATCCCATTGTAAATTTAATGTTAATTTAATGTATATTTTTAGTGAACAATTGTCTACCTTTACAGTAACATTAAAGTATTTCAATTATGAAAAATATACTCTTACTACTTATAATTTTCACCTTCACAGTGTCTGCACAAGAAAGTATCAAACCTCAATTTGAAAAAGAAGGGGGTTTAACTAAGGTTACATTTTTTCATGATAATGGAGTCAAAGCGCAAACTGGATATTTAAAAGACAATAATCGACACGGAAATTGGATCAGCTATAATCGTTCTGGAAAAAAAGTATCCATGGGATCTTTCCAATCAGACCTAAAAAATGGACAATGGTTTTTCTGGAATGAAAATGAATTGATTGAAGTCATATACCTAGACAACAAAATCGTCAATGTGTTAGAATGGAATAACAGCGAGAACAAGTTAATCGCTAAAAACGATTAATCCACTTTAGTGCAATATCAGGATTTTACTTTCTTACTCACCTGATAAAATTCTTCTACTAAATCGAACTTATGAAGGATAAGATCCTTAGTTCTAATTAGGATGTTAAAATATAGCGCTGTATTCTTAGGGCTTGTTTCTTTATCTGTTCTGGTAATCTGATCGTCAATTTTTTGATTTAATAATTCTAAGTTTTGTTGCTTTTGAATCAATACATCGTTGAATTCTTTATCGCTAAATTTAAGGTTAAAAGCTTCAATTCCTTCTTTAAAGACAGAAGATAAAGATTCAAAAATCTCATTGAGATCTTCAATCTGTTTTAATTTTAAAGGACTGTGGTGGTTGTTGATGTGACGATGACTCAAATTGGATATATAAATCAAATCCTCAATTAAGTCCGACATTATGCCCAACAAGGAAATATAAAATCGACTGGCAGGGATATTAGTTTCTTTGATCCGCTTGAGAAAGTAGTAAATCCCATTTTTCAAATCGTTTACTTCAGCATATAATTCTTCTGTATTTTTTTTGGCAATGGAAAGAGTTTTTAAATCATTTTGAGAGAGGCCTTTGATGATGAAGGCATATATTTTATAGGTATCACCAATTACATTGCTGATATTCCTCGAACTTTCCTCTATAATTTCTCTATAAGAATAACCTTGAACACTGAGTAATTTCCTTTCCTCTTCTCTCTCTTGAGTTTCTCTTCTGTGGTTGATAAAGTTTCTGGAAATCAATAACAAGATGACACTCAAAATAATAAGTATGGCCGTAAATCCACCCAAGTGAATCAGGTAAACAATTCCACCACAAACTAAAAAAGCACTCAATGCTGTAAAAAACCAACCGCCAATCACATTGATCACTCCTGCAACCCGGTATACGGCGCTATCAGAACCCCATGCCCGATCAGCCAAAGAGGTCCCCATAGTAACCATAAAGGTAACATAGGTTGTAGATAGTGGTAGTTTGAGAGAGGTAGCAATAGAGATCAAAATAGCTGCTACAGTCAAGTTAATAGAGGCCCTCAGGGTATCAAAAGAAGGAGTATTAATATCTTTAACGGCAGACCTATCGGCACTTGACTCAAAAGAAACGCTTATCTTTTTTGAAACATAAGAAGGGAATAGGTTAGAAAAATAATGATTCAAGCCTACAAAAAAACGTACTAAAATACGGGAAAGGAAATTGGGTCTAAAACGTTCTTTAATGTGATTTTGATCTGACAAATCCAGAGAAGTTTTGACTACTTTTTTGGCTTTGGAAGAAAACCATAAAGTCAATACCATAATCAATCCAGAGCCTAAAAGAAACAGGGTGGGTGTTGGTACTTTATTAGACAATACGCTCATACTAAACTCATTGGCCGCCATGCCAGATGCCACCCAAGCATCATAGGATTGGTAGGCGGCTACAGGAACGCCTATAAAGTTGACCAAGTCATTGCCTGCAAAGGCCAGTGCCAAAGCAAAAGTTCCTACTCCAATGATGAGTTTATAGATGTCTACTTTAAACCCCTTCATCAAAATATAGGAGAACAAATACCAAAACAAAAGGCTGGACAAGTTTACCAAAAGTGCATTGGCCTCCAAAAAAGTATTGATCGTTTGCCCACTGAGAAAATCGTATTCAATCCCAGCATAGGGAGTTCCTTTGATTCCTTTAATTAAAATAAAATTGCTAATGGCAGCAAGAGAAATTCCTCCAAACAATGCATTTATTGAGTTGGATTTTTTCAGAAAATCGTGCGTGAGTAAGGCTCTGGAAATCCATTGTACTACTGCACCAATAGTAAAGGCAATAAAGACCGAAAGCAAAATCCCCAAAATGATTTGAGTCGCCTTATCCGTATTGATATAAGTAGACAACTCCATCAAGTTACCCGAATTCGAAAATATTTTAATCAGCGACATGACTACGGCCGCCCCCAACAATTCAAAAACGATAGATACCGTAGTAGAGGTAGGCATACCAAGAGTATTGAAGAAATCCAAAAGTAATATGTCGGTCATCATGACCGCCATAAAAATAAAGATGATCTCTTCAAAATTGAAGGCCCCAGGATTGAAAATCCCTTTACGTGCTACCTCCATCATACCGCTAGAGAAGAGGGCTCCCAGTGCAATTCCCAAACTCGCAAAAATCATGATTTTACGAAAAGAAATGGCTTTAGAACCTATGGCAGAGTTAAGAAAATTTACCGCATCGTTACTTACTCCAACGATTAGGTCTCCAATAGCCAACAAGCTCAATAATATAACGATATATAAGTAAATGTTTTCCAAGGAATCGTTTAGGTGTTAAAA
The DNA here is from genome assembly GCA_018647605.1 of Flavobacteriaceae bacterium. Taxonomy (GTDB): domain Bacteria; phylum Bacteroidota; class Bacteroidia; order Flavobacteriales; family Flavobacteriaceae; genus UBA8316. Next base: position 5,154 of record JABGSU010000042.1, read on the forward strand.
TCGAACAGCATAACTCAAAGAAAAAGTTCTTCCAATGTGACGAAAACTGAAATATTCTCGCTCTTCGTTAAAGCCAATGAATTGATTTTCACGGTTATCGTTTAAAAGATTGGTTACTTTCAAGGTTAGTGTTCTGTTCTTTATTAGTTGTTTAATCAAGTTAAAGTTAAAACTATTAAATGGCATAGTATAGACATCTGGATAAAAACCATCTCCAACAACCTGTAATGTTTTGCCTTGAACGTTATAAAATAGCCCTCCTTGAATTCCTTTTTCTCTATCCTTGTATTCAATCCCTGCATTAATAAGGTATGGGGACTGTCCCTGAAGGGGTCTTGAAGTTCCCAAGGTTTGTCCTTCTCTCAAACCGAGTTGTCTCAATTTCAATTCATCTGCGCTGTATTTTTCGTTAGACACTATATAAGATCCATTTAGATTTAGATTCCAATGGGTTAAACCCACAAGCCAAGTACTTAGATCTTTTCTCAATTCCAATTCCAATCCAAAAACATTGGCTGTCTCTAGATTTAAGGGCTTGTAATTTGAAGTAGAGGCCGCTACAAAACCAATTTCTATGGGGTCTGTAAGTTTTTTGTAAAAAGCACTTATAGCGAATAATTGCGCGTTTTCTCCATAAGCCTCATAACGGATGTCGAAATTATCTATATAAGTAGGGCGAATATCGATGTTTCCAATAAAGAACAAATTGGACAATGGGTCATATATCTCAGCTATCGAAGCTTCTTTAAAACTGGGTCGAGCGGTGGTAAGTGAATAGGCCAACCTCAGATTTTGATCCTCTTTTAGACTGTAAATAAAGTTAACTGATGGAAATACATTGCTTTTATTGATGATGTTTTCATTGTTGTAAGCTTGTCCCAACTGACTGTTTTCTCCTGTGTAGAATACCTGATAATTTTCAAATCGCAAACCAATGATTGATTTTAGTTTATCTGAAAAATTAAATTCATTGGAAAGATAGCCCGCAAAATTTTGCTGTTGGGCATTGAAAATATTAGCGTCCTGTCGAATAGTTGTTTGAGGGTTGATATAGGTCCCTTTATCATTATTGGGTCCTATCAAATTGGTAGGATTAAAAAGTTGGTTGGGATCTCCTCCATAATTGTCCCAATCGCTCTCGGAAGTGTAATTGGAACTAACAGAATATTGCACAATAGAAAAGTCTCTTTCTTTAAAGGAACCATATACTCCAAATTTCAGAATCGCATCCGAACCCAAGAACTCAAATCTTTTGGTAAGATCGACTTTCCCCACTAGGTTGTGTTCGTCTAATGTTCTCCATATACGTTTGGGTTCCGTATTTTCTTGGAAACTAAAAACTCCCTCCTCATCCTGAAAAGTTGTGTTTCTTACATCCTTGTCATGCACCTTGGCAAGGGTTCCAGAAAGCGTCCATTCCAGTTTTAAGTTAGAAGCTTCAAAATTGTGCAAACCTGAAAACATTCCATTAGAAATACTTCTTTCGTTGTATTCAAGATTGAACTTGTTAAAGTCAATAAAATCAGAAAAACGGGTCAATTGTCTAAAACTTCCTGATGTGCTTTGACCATTTTGGATGTGCAATCCATTGAATTTATACTTTGAGGTATTCGTTTTATAGGTCAAACCAAAAAGGCTACTGGCAATAACATTGTGGCCTCCGATAGTCCCCGTCTGAATTCGATTTTCCTCAAAAGCAATTACTTTTTTATCTGGGCTATAATTGAAAATATTGTCTTGTGAGTTTTCATAAACCGTTTGTTCATTTTTATAGGAAACGGACCCTAAAACGCCTAGGGCGTGTCCGTTTTCAAAATTAAACTGGTTTCCATAGGATATTCCAAATCCAAAATTCATTCCACTATTTGAGATTTGAGGAGCCATTTGAGGTTCAAATTGATTGCTGATTCGATTGATGGTACTCAGTCCTGAATCTGATTGATTCAAGCGAGGGTCTAAAGCATTTCCCAAAAAACTATTAGCAATAGTATTTTTTCGAGAACCATCGTCAAACCCAAAAAAATCTGTACTTCCACCAGAATAAGTTAAATAGTTGTTATTGAAATGCATGTCTGGATTATAAGCCATATTTAAAGAAACTGAAAACTCTTTCTTGTTTGGAAAATCCTTGGTAATGATGTCTATGACTCCTCCTGTAAAATCAGCGGGCAAATCTGCTCTTGCAGACTTGATAACCAAAACATTAGAAAGCATATTTGTGGGGAAGAGATCCATTTGAATCGTATTTCGATCTGGATCCAAACCAGGGATATCTACTCCATTTAAAATAGATTTAGAATAACGATCACCTAACCCACGGACGTAAACATATTTACCTCCTTGAACCGATACTCCTGGTACGCTTTTTACAGCCCCTGCAATATCACTTGCTCCAATCTTCTTGAAGGCTTGGGCAGATATTCCATCCAGCAAACTAGCAGATTTTCTTTGAATTTCTAATACCGAAGCGTCGGTATTCCTTCTCGCTTCAACCGTAACCACAACTTCCTCTAACCCTTGGGCAGCCGAATTTAAAACCACATCCATAATAGTATATTCATTTCCGGTCACCTCTATCTGAGCAATGATTTTAGTTTCATACCCTACAAAAGAAAATTGAATGGAATAGATACCTTCCTCCAGTTCGAAAGCATATTTTCCATCAAAATCAGAAGTAACACCCTCTCCTGTTTCTTCAATCATGATGTTTGCAAAAGGAAGGGGTTCGTTAAAATCGCCATCAATTACTGTCCCTGTAATTCCTATTTGACTGAATGTAAGGAAGGGCATCATAAGTAAAGTTAGTAATGTAAAAATATTTTTTGTTTTCATTAGTAGTGATAAAAGTTTAAAAATTTCTAAATGATGAGTGTCCAAGACTAGTCTTGGACACTCATCATAAGTAAAGTTATTTACAGTAAGTTCTAATTTATCTGGCATAAAAAGTCCACGCGAAAACAGAGGTGTCTACCCCATTTCCCTGTTTTTGTTCTTTAACAATTTCAGCAAAAGTCAAAGCATCCGCCTCGAAGGTACTTTCGTCTGATTTGTCATCAAAAATTTGGTTAAGTGTTTCAACGTTTGAACATACAGATCCACCACTGATGGGATGCATAATATCAATATTTGCAAAAGTTAAAGTTCCTGCTGTGTAGTTTGCTGCATCAGCAGAAGCATCCAACTCCACATCTTTACCTCCTGCAAAATCTCTAAACAAAATATTCGAGACATCTCCAGTAACTCCTTTTCTAAAGTCGGCCATTTCGCCGTCAACCCCTTCGGCATCACAATCATCTGTTGCTCCAATTACTGTAGCGTTTTTGAGAGTAAAGCGCCCCGGAGCGGATCCTTCAGGACCGTCAATTTCAAAACCATGATCAGAAGCAGCAGTCAAAACAATCAACGCACCATCAATAGTTCCAGCATAAGCTTGATCTATATCGATAGCATCATCTCCCTGCCCCCATACGAGAAGGTTAGAGGCATTTACAGTTCCACCAAAAAATTCGATCCCATCATCTACATTTCCTAATACTTCAATATGGTTGATCGTTGTACCTGATCCAACACCCCCCAAAGTAAGTCCATTGATTTCGTTACCTTCTCCAATCTCTGCACCGCCGTGACGGATTGAAAGATATTGCACTGAACCGGAGTTGTCAGCAGCATCACTTCCTCCATAGAGACCATTAATGTCTGAAGTTGGAATACCTTCGATTTGAAGTTCGGTTACATCTCCAGAAAAAGAACAAGGAGCATTTCCTAAAATCAATAGACCTCCCCAAAGACCTCTTAAATTAACCCCCAACGATGGGCCACTAGAAGGATAACTTCCTCCAACCTCAATATTATCGGATATAGAGGTCATAATGATCGGTGCTTCTGCTGTCCCGTCAGCAATAATAGTTGCTCCTCTTGCGATGATAAGGGTAGAAGCATCTGCTCCAGTTCCAGTAGCCGCTTTAATGATTGTTCCAGCAGGAATGGTTAAAGTAACACCAGTTTCTACGGAAACACGACCTTTTAACATCCAAATTTTAGAAGCATCTAATGTGGTGTCAGAAGTAATATTACCTTCCAATGTAGAATCTGCATAAGGATCTACTTCAACAGTTTCTGTTTCTAATACTTTTTCAGTAAGAGTAACGTATACAATTATTGGGTCTTCTTCAGAACAAGAAAGAAAAATCAAAATAGTTATGAATAATGGAATAAATCTCAATTTTTTCATTTTTTTATGGTTATAACATTTAGATTTGTGACAAATGTATGGGGCATGAAGTGGATTGATTTTATGTCAATGTTAAAATACAATGTGACAATTTTAATTTAATGTTATTTAAAAATTTTAGGGTTAACAATTCGGTAATGTTTAAAAAGTATGAACTGGGATAATCTACTGAAGCTCAAGAGGTTTGGAGACAATAAAGACCGCCCAAGGTTGGCACAAAACGATACCCGTCTGGGATTTGAAGTAGATTATGATCGCATTGTTTTTTCGAGTGCCTTTAGAAGTTTACAAGACAAAACTCAGGTCATTCCCTTTTCAAAAACGGATTTTGTTCACACTCGGCTTACCCACAGTTTGGAGGTTTCTGTAGTAGGCAGGAGTTTGGGTAGAATGGCTGGTAAGAATATTCTTGAAAAATACCCTCATTTGTCAGAAGATTTGGGTTATAAAATCAACGACTTTGGCGCTATTGTAGCTGCGGCTGCGCTTTCTCATGATATCGGCAACCCTCCCTTTGGTCACAGTGGCGAAAAAGCCATAGGTCACTTCTTTAAAGAAGGCAATGGCACAAATTTCAAGTCAAAACTGACGGATAAAGAATACCAGGATTTATGCACCTTTGAGGGCAATGCTAACGGATTCAAAATCTTAACCGAAAGTAAAGCGGGTACCCCTGGAGGCTTGAGGCTCAGTTATGCCACCCTAGGTGCCTTTATCAAATACCCCAAAGCCAGTCTTCCTCACCATCCTACTTCCCATGTTGCCCACAAAAAATACGGTTTTTTTCAGGCACAAGAACCTTTCTTTAATGTCCTTGCCCAAGATTTAGGATTGGCCGATCCAAAAACAGTTCACCGCCATCCACTCGCCTATTTGGTTGAGGCAGCCGACGATATTTGCTACACCATCATCGATTTTGAAGATGGGATCCACCTCGGGTGGATTGAAGAAGAGTATGCGCTAGAGTACCTAATCAATCTGGTCAGAGAAGATATGGATACGTTTAAATACTCTAAATTAAAACACCGTACCCAACGACTTGGCTACCTAAGGGCTTTAGCTATTAACAGTCTCATTAAGGATGCTGTTAGAATTTTTACCGAAAATGAAAACGATATTCTCCATGGAAATTTTGGGAATGCCTTACTCGAAAAAAGTCAGTTCAAAGCACAAATTACGGACATCATCAACCTGAGTGTACAAAAAATATATTGTTCAGAAGAAGTGGTTCAAAAAGAAATTGTTGGCTATAAGGTAATAACAGCTCTATTGGATGCTTTTGTTTTAGCCGCTTCCAATGCTTTTTTCAAAAAGGCCAACAGCTATGACGAATTGCTATTACAATTGATTCCAGATCATGAGGATCTGCCTGCCGAAAATCTATATCAAACCTTGCTAAACGCGACTTGTTTTGTCGCCAGTTTGACCGATGGGAAAGCCAAATTACTTGCGGAAAAAATAGGCTTTAAATAATTTTTTTCCAAGACTATTCCATTTTCAGTTTATACCTTTGGATAAAAATTATTTAATGCGTTGGATTCCTTTTGTTGTTTTTTTAATCATTGTACAATGGTATTCCTTTCAGGCCCTCAAAACCGTTACACAAAACAAAGTATGGTGGACCATTTACGGATTGACAGTAGGGCTGGTTTTGGGCAGTATTATATGGCAAACCATAACTTATGATCGAACGGTGGGTTGGACTCCATTCATTACTTACACCATTGGCTTATTCATTGCTTTGATCAGTGGACAACTCGTCATGATACTGGTGCTCTTTTTTGAGGATATCGGTAGAGTGATAATGAGTATTTACCACTATTTCGCCAGCGAGCCTAAACTTCAGTTTCCCGATCGAAGAAAATTTATTGCCCAAATAGCGCTGGCAATGGGAACCGTTCCTATTACTTCCCTCCTCTACGGCATGTATAAGGGGAGATACAACTATAGGGTATTAAAATACACCTTGGAATACGACTCCTTACCTGACAGTTTTGACGGTTTCCAAATCACTCAAATTTCAGATTTGCATTGTGGGAGTTTCGACAATTTTGAAAAGGTAGCCTACGGTATGGACTTGATCAGCCAACAAAAATCCGATCTGCTGCTTTTTACTGGAGATATGGTTAACAACAAAGCCTCGGAAGCCAGGGGGCAAAACCGGGCAGACCTGCAAACCGGGGCGAGCGATCCCGTTGTCAAACCCCAGGATGTTCTTCCTGTCCG
>JABGSU010000043.1 GCA_018647605.1 Flavobacteriaceae bacterium
CCTTGGTAAAAACAATTGTAAAAGGAATGTAATTTTCGCCTAGCCAGCGCATAAAATCTAGATCGGGCGGTTGGGGCTCGTGACGGATGTCGATTAAAAGAAAGGCGGACACTAATTCTTTTCTTTTATTGAAGTAGTCGGTAATAAACTTCTGGAAAGTTTTTTTCTGAGTTTTAGAAGCTCTCGCATACCCATATCCTGGGAGGTCCACTAGATGCCATTTATTGTTGATTAAAAAATGATTAATCAATTGGGTTTTGCCTGGGCGAGAGGAAGTTTTGGCCAATCGCTTTCGGTTGCACAACATATTGATCAGAGAGGACTTACCTACATTGGATCTGCCAATAAAGGCATATTCAGGTAATTTGCTTTTAGGACAGTGATCAACCCTAGTGTTGCTCACCATAAATTCGGCATGGGCAACGTTCATTTCGAAAATTTAAATATTGTATTTTTTCAACCAAGAATCCATGATCTCATTGAATCGGTCTGGATGTTCCATCATGGGAGCATGACCACATTTGTCAATCCAATACAAATCTGAATTGGGGAGCAATGCGTTAAATTCGTTAGCTACATTGGGAGGAGTAACACCATCTTGGGCTCCCCAAATGATCGCTGTGGTTGTGTTCATAGTGGGTAAGTCTTTGGCCATATTATGACGAATAGCACTTTTGGCGATGGCCAATGTTCTGATCAACTTACTTCTGTCATTAACAGATTCAAATACTTCGTCTACAATTTCTTTAGTTGCTATTTTAGGATCATAAAAGACCTCTTCGCTTTTGGCTTTGATGTATTCGTAATTCCCTCTTTTGGGATAGCCATCACCCATGGAATTCTCATAAAGGCCTGAGCTGCCGGTGATGATGAGTCCTTTAACTTTTTCGGGATGGAATTTAGCATATAGCAAAGCTACATGTCCCCCCAAAGAATTACCCAAAAGCACAACTTCTTTAAGTTTTTTGAAATTCAGAAAACCATCTAAAAATTCAGCGAGATTTTTTACCGTAGAATTAATCAAGGGTAAATCATAAACTGGCAATTCTGGAACCAAAATTTTGTATCCTTTACTGGGGAAATAATCCATTACTCCCTCAAAATTGCTCAATCCTCCCATCAATCCGTGCAAAATGACTACTGGGGTGCCTTCTCCTAATTCTATGTATCTGTAATTGGCCTCAGTAATTATTTTTTTCTCAACCATCATAATTAAATAATTCCAAAGATATACAATTCGCTTGGATGATTTGTATTTAATTTTTTTACTGCTTTAATATGAAAGTGGGAGTTAAGTGGTAGAACTTATTAACAATGTGGTATTTAGTGGTAAAAAGTGGTAAAATTACTTTATATTTGATAGAAATTGATACATCAATAGTATGCAGCATTTTATCGGAACATACGAATGTAAGGCCGACGTAAAGGGACGTATTATGCTCCCTGCTGCATTAAAAAAGCAACTTTCCAACCATCTTAACAAAAGCTTTGTCATCAAAAGAGCTGTTTTCAACAACTGTTTAGAGTTGTATCCTTTGGATCAATGGGAAGGCTTGATGGAAAAAGTGAACCAACTCAACCGTTTCAACAAAAAAAATAATGATTTTATCCGTCGATTTACGGCGGGTGTAAAATTATTAGAGATTGATGCTACGGGAAGATTACTAATTCCTAAAGATTTGACCAATCATGCCAATATCACTAAAGAAGTAGTCGTTTCTTCGGTTGTCAATATTCTAGAAATCTGGGATAAAGGGTCATATGAAAAAGCAATAGATGAAGCAACTATGGATTTTGCTGCTTTAGCAGAGGAAGTAATGGGAAATCAAAATGAAGACAATTTATCATAAACCCGTCATGCTTGAAGAAGCCATTCAAGGATTGGAAATCAATCCCGATGGGATTTATGTCGATGTTACCTTTGGAGGAGGTGGACATTCGAGAGCCATACTCAAAAAACTTTCCAAAGAGGGGAGGTTGTTGGCTTTTGATCAAGATGAAGCAGCGCAGCAAAATATAATTTCCGATGAAAGGTTTCAATTGATCAATGGAAATTTCAGTCATCTCAAAAGACACTTAAAGTTCAACGGCATCTCCATCGTTGACGGTATTCTAGCCGATTTTGGAGTTTCTTCCCATCAATTTGACTCGGGGTCAAGAGGTTTTTCTACACGATTGGAGGGGCCATTGGACATGAGAATGAATGCTCAAAACGAATTGAGTGCCTATGAGGTGGTTAATGAATACAGCTCGGAGGAATTACAAAGCATTTTTAAATCGTATGGAGAATTACGCATTGCCAAAAAATTAGCTGATTTAATTGTAGCGCAAAGAAAGCAAGCCCCTTTGGAAACGACTCAGGCTTTGGTCAATTTACTGGCTCCTACTTTACCAAAGCATGTGTTTAATAAAATCATAGCCCAAGTTTTTCAAGCCATAAGAATTGAGGTCAATGCTGAGTTGGACGTCATAAAATCCTTTCTGGAACAGTCTGTAGGGCTGCTCACAAAAGGAGGTAGAATGGTCTGTATTTCTTATCACTCTTTGGAGGATCGATTGGTGAAATTGTTTATTCGCGAAGGAAAGTTTGAAGGAAAAGCAGAATCAGATCTGTATGGAAATAGAAACTTGCCCTTTAAAAAGGTGGGCAATTTGCAAATCCCCTCGGATGAAGAGATCAAAGAGAACGGTAGGGCAAGAAGCGGGAAACTTAGAATTGCAGAGAAAGTATGAAAAAACTATTGTCCATATTGAGAATGGAATTTCTGGTCAATGACGTTGCTTTTAAAAATTGGCGCATGATTCTTTTTTTATCTGTTTTATCCCTAGTAATGATCGCCAGTGGTCATGAAGCAGATCGTAAGATTTTTCAAATCGCCCAATTGAATGACGACATAAAAATGTTCAAGAGTGAATTTGTGGAACAGCGTACTGCACTGATGAATTTAAAAATGGAAACCAAAATCATGAAGCAACTTCGTCCATTGGGAATTGGTCCTGCAAAGACTCCACCTATTAAAATCATAGTAAAAGAATAGTGATGGAGTATAAAAAGAAAAACATAATGAGCCGTACCTATTTGGTCGCTTTTGGATTAATGATATTCTCTTTTTTACTGATTGCCAAATTGGTTCACATCCAGTTTTCAGAGGGAGATAAATACAGAGCCATAGCTTCCCAACGGACACTTAAAAAAGACATACTCCAACCCAGTAGGGGGAATATTTTCGCAGATGACGGGAGCATATTGGCCACCTCTATGGCTCGATATGAAGTCAGATGGGATGCAGCTGTCCCTTCCAAAAAATTATATCAAAAACACCACAATCAATTGATCATTGGTTTGTCTGAGATATTGGGTGTTTCTAAAAAATACATTTCAAACAAATTAAATAATGCTGTAGGTGAGCAGAATAGGTATTTGTTGATTGCCAAAGACCTGACTTATTCTCAACAGAAAAAAATCAAAGCGCTACCTCTTTTTAATCGACCCTCATACAGTGGAGGATTGATCATAGAACACGCTATGGTCAGAGAACATCCATTAGGTAAAATAGCCGAAAGAACAGTGGGGAGAGTGACCGAGAAAAAACAAGGTGGTTACAGACGTGTTGGATTAGAGGGTGCTTTTAGTCAATATCTTGAAGGAGAAGCGGGTCAGCGATTAAAGCAAAAAATAGCGGGGGGACAATGGAAACCCATCAATGATCTTAATGAAAAAGAGCCTACAGAAGGTTTTGATATTCATACCACCATCAATGTCAATATTCAAGATATTGCTCACAGTGCATTGTTGGAGCAATTGGAAAAATTCAAAGCTGCCCACGGTACTGTTGTAGTTATGGAAACCCAAACGGGAAAAATCAAAGCCATTGCCAATTTGGGTAGAACAAAAGTGGGGACTTATTACGAAAAGTTGAACTATGCAGTGGGTGAGTCCCACGAACCAGGCTCCACCTTCAAGCTAATGGCCATGGTTGCTGCTTTAGAGGATAAAGTAGTTGATGAAAATACGATTATCTCCACTGGCAGAGGAGAACTTACTCTTTTCAAGAGATTTAAAGTGAGAGACTCTAGAAAAGGAGGCTACGGAACCATTTCTGCTGCTAAAATTTTTGAAGTTTCTTCCAATACAGGTATGGTTAAAATCATTAATGATAACTATGGTAAAAACCCAAGTAAATTCGTCAATCGATTGTACAACATGGGAATCAATAAACCCTTGGGTCTGTCTATAACAGGAGAGGGTATCCCAAAAATTCCTCACCCCGATGACAAAGATCAGTGGGATCAATTGGATCTACCCTGGATGGCCTACGGTTATGGTGTTGCTTTGACGCCGCTCCAAACCCTTGCTTTTTACAATGCCATTGCCAATAACGGAGAAATGGTAAAGCCTAGGTTTATCGAAAAAATTGAATCCTTCGGTGAAACACCAGATCAAACTTTTGGAAAAATTGTTTTGAACCCTTCGATTTGTTCTCAGTCAACTATTGATAAGGTCAAAAAGATGATGTTCAATGTGGTTGACAAAAAATGGGGTACTGCCCACAATATCAAAGACAAGGAACTCAGCATTGCAGGAAAAACGGGGACCTGTCAGTTAGATTACAATCAAGAAGGAAAAGATGTACAATATGCAGCCACTTTTGTGGGCTATTTCCCTTCCGATAAACCCCAATACTCTTGTATTGTTGTAATTCAAAGACCCGATAAAAAATTGGGCTATTACGGATCGACTGTTGCAGCACCGGTCTTTAAGAAAATTGCAAAAAAAATCAACAATGCACTGCCCAAAACCATTCGTATCCATCCCGATCAGGTCAACCAATTGTCTTCAAGAGTAGCAAATGTAAAACCCTCAGAGGAAGTAATACCCGATTTAAGAGGTTTGACGCCAATGGAGGCCCTTTTTGTTTTGGAGCCTATGGGATTGAAAGTGATCATTAAAGGAAAAGGAAAAGTCAAAAAGCAATCCCTTGAAGCAGGGAAGCGATATAAAATCAATCAAATAATTGTTTTAGAACTGTCTTGAAAAAGCTAAAAGAAATATTATACAAAGTTTCCATTGAGGGAATTTCAGGTTCTACGGCTATCGATGTTGGTAATATTTCTATTGATTCTAGAGATGTTATGAAAGAAGATATGTATGTGGCCATTACGGGAACACAGCTTGATGGACATCAGTTTATTGGTCAAGCCATCGCTTCAGGAGCAAAATCCATTCTTTGTGAAAAGCTACCTGAAAATTTAGAAGCAGCGGTAGTTTACATTCAGGTAAAAGATACTAGATCGGCTTTGGGCTGGGTGGCTGCCAATTTTTACGACAATCCCTCTTCTCAATTAGAACTCATAGGAGTTACGGGCACCAACGGAAAGACTTCAATTGCCACTTTATTATTCGATTTATTTACACTCGACTCAACCAGCGCAGGACTGATCTCCACTATGACTATTCAATATGGAGAAAATAGGATAACTGCTACTCATACGACTCCCGATCCACTAACCATCAACAAACACCTCAGGGAGATGGTAGATCATGGAGTTGAATACTGTTTTATGGAGGTTTCCTCCCATGGTATTGATCAGAAAAGAATTACTGGATTAGTATTCAAAGGAGCAGTTTTCACCAACCTTACCCATGATCATTTGGATTATCATCCTAGTTTCAAAGCCTACCGTGATACTAAAAAAATACTATTCGACTCCTTGCACGAAACTGCTTTTGCGTTGATCAATGCGGATGACAAAAATGCTAAAGTAATGGTTCAGAATTGTAAAGCAAAAATACATACCTACGCCCTGCATCGCCTTGCAGAATTTTCTGCTCAAGTCTTAGAAAGCCAATTCAAAGGCATGCTCTTAAAAATTAATCAAAAAGAGATTTGGACTCAGATGCTCGGCGAATTCAATGCTTATAACATTTTAGCAGTTTATGCCGTTTCACAACTCTTGGGAAAAGACGAATGGGAAAGTTTGAAGTCTATTAGTCAATTAAAAAGTGTAGCGGGGAGATTCCAAACTTTTGAGACCCCAAACAAAGTTATGGTAGTGGTGGACTATGCCCATACACCCGATGCCCTCAAAAATGTTTTGACGACCATCAATAAGATAAGAACCCAAAATGAAAGTTTGATTACTGTTGTGGGTTGTGGAGGAAATAGAGACCAAGAGAAAAGACCCATGATGGGTTTCATAGCCGCTCAGCTGAGTTCCAAAGTACTTTTTACTTCAGACAATCCCCGTGATGAAGATCCTGATCGTATTATAAAACAAATGTCTGAGGGAGTTGATCCAGTGGATTACAAAAAAACAATGAGCGTTTCCCATCGGAAAGAAGCTATCAAAGTGGCTTATCAATTATCGCAACCTGGAGACGTTGTTCTTATTGCAGGAAAAGGACACGAAAATTATCAAGAAGTCAAAGGTCAAAGACTCCCTTTCGATGATTTTGAAATTGCTCAAGAAATATTTTCAAAAACCCCTTAACCTATGCTATACTACCTGTTTGAATTTTTAGAGCAAAAGTTTCAGTTCCCTGGAGCGACGCTATTTCAATTCCTCACTTTTAGGGCGTCTTTGGCCATCATCCTCTCTTTGTCATTTACATTGATCTGTGGAAGGATGATTATCCGATTTTTACAAGCCAATCAAATTGGTGAATCGATAAGAGATTTGGGCTTAGAGGGTCAAAGTGAAAAAAAAGGAACCCCAACCATGGGAGGGATCATCATCATTTTGGGGACTTTACTGCCTGTCCTCTTATTGGCTCAATTGAACAATATTTATATTCTTTTGCTTATCGTGACTACGCTTTCTATGGGCGCCATTGGGTTAATCGATGATTACATTAAAATATTTAAGAAAGATAAGGAAGGTCTTCAAGGCAAATTTAAAATTGCAGGTCAATTAGTATTGGGACTTTTAGTGGGCTCTGTCCTGTATTTTCATCCTAGCGTAACCGTAAAAGAAGAACTTAGGTTAATAAGCACAGAAAAACCTGTTAGTATTCAGGAGGTGTTTACACCCGAAAAAAAGTCGACTCTAACGACCATTCCACTGTTTAAAGACAATGCTTTTGATTATTCAGATTTACTCACTTGGATATCTCCTGATCTTAAAAAATACACTTGGTTGGTATTCATTCCTATTGTCGTTTTTATCATTGTGGCCGTGTCCAATGGTGCTAATTTGACCGATGGAATTGATGGATTGGCAGCGGGTTCTTCTGCCATTATGGTTTTGGCCTTGGGTATTTTTGCTTGGGTTTCTGGAAACCTGATTTTTTCAAATTATCTCAACATCATGTACATACCCAAGGTAGGTGAAGTAGTGATTTTTGTAGCTGCGTTTTCTGGTGCTTTGATTGGATTTTTATGGTATAATACCTATCCTGCTACAGTTTTTATGGGAGATACAGGGAGTCTTACCATTGGAGGGGTCATAGCCGTAATTGCCCTTATTGTCAGAAAAGAACTTTTAATCCCACTGCTTTGTGGTATTTTCTTAATAGAGAACCTGTCAGTGGTCATTCAAGTGGGATATTTCAAGTATACGCGTAAAAAAACAGGGGTTGGTAAAAGGATATTCAAAATGGCACCACTTCACCACCACTATCAAAAATTAGGCTTTCACGAAAGCAAGATCGTTACCCGATTTTGGATTATTGGAATTTTACTGGCTGTAATGTCCATTGTAACCCTTAAAATCAGATGATGGGAGAGAAAATTGTCATTTTGGGTGCAGGAGAAAGCGGGAAAGGAACCGCTATATTGGCCAAAAAAAAAGGCTTTCAGGTTTTTGTATCCGATCAGGGTAGTATCTCACAACCCACCAAGAACTTGTTCGATCGTTTGGAAGTTGAATGGGAGGAAAACACCCATACTCTTTCCAAAATGAAAGATGCGCAATACATCATGAAAAGCCCGGGAATTTCCCAAGCGATCCCGTTGGTTCAATCCCTTGAAGCCTTTGATATTCCGGTGGTTTCTGAAATAGAATTTGCTTCAAAATACACCAATGCAACATTAATTGGTATCACAGGTAGTAATGGAAAAACTACCACCGCAATGTTGACCTATCAAATACTGAACGATGCTGGATTCGATGTGACTTTGGCAGGAAACATAGGCAAAAGTTTTGCCAAAGAGGTGGCCGAAAATGATTCTCAATTTTACGTTTTAGAAATCAGCAGTTTTCAATTGGATAATATCGTCAATTTCTCCCCCCATATTGGTGTAATTACCAATATTACTCCCGATCATTTGGATCGATACAATGATGATTTTGGCCAATATCTGAAGTCCAAACTTTGTATCAACGAAAATCAAACGGAACGTGATTTTCTTTTGTTCAATGGAGATGATCCAGAATTAAATACTGCTGTACAGAACATTATCACGGATTCCCAACTCCACCAATTTGGTTTTCAAAATAAAAACACCAATACCACTTATATAGAAAACGATCATATCGTGATCGAAACACAAAAGAACAAAACAATGATAGATACAATGGAATTTTCTTTAAAAGGAAGGCATAATCTTCTGAATGCCATGGCAGCCTCTACGGTTGCCCACTTACTAGAAGTCAGTAAAGAAACCATACGTGAGAGTTTACTAAACTTTAAGGGCGCTCCTCACCGATTGGAACCTGTCTTGAAAATTCAAAACATCAGATATATCAACGACTCTAAGGCAACCAATGTCAATGCGGTCTATTTTGCTTTAGAAAGTATGAGCGCTCCTACGGTTTGGATTGTAGGGGGGGTAGACAAGGGCAATGATTACGGAATGCTCTATCCCTTGGTCAGAGAAAAAGTTAAAGCGATTATTTGTTTAGGAGTCGACAATCAAAAAATCATCGATGCATTTCAACCCATTACAGACCTTATGGTGGAGACACAATCCATGAAGGAAGCGGTTTTGATCGCCAATAAAATTGCTCAGAAAAATGAAAACGTTTTGCTTTCACCTGGCTGCGCTAGTTTTGATCTTTTTCAAAATTATGAAGACAGAGGTAATCAATTCAAGCAAGCGGTCAAAGAGCTATAAATATAGTAAATGAGAAATAAAAATAATATTATTCTGGGTGATCGGGTACTTTGGGTAGCCTTGGCTTTGCTTTCTATTTTTTCATTTCTTCCAGTGTTTAGTGCCAGTTCGAATTTGACCTATGTAGTAGGTCAAGGTACTCCATGGAGCCATTTACTCAAGCATTTTATTGTTTTAGTTTTTGGTTTTGGCTTGATGTATGCGCTTCACAAAACACCTTATCAGTATTTCAAAGGAATATCCATATTGGCCCTACCATTGGTTGTGTTATTGCTTATTTATACTGCCTCTCAAGGCAACCTTATTGCTGGGGCCAATGCCAATCGTTGGATCAGAATTCCCATTGTGGGGATGAGTTTCCAAACCTCCACTTTAGCTTCCATTGTGTTGTTGTCCTATGTAGCTCATTTGATGTCAAAAGAAAACCCCAAACTGTACCGTTTAAAAACTTCTATCGTTCCACTATGGCTACCAGTATTCCTTGTTGTTTTATTGATTTTGCCTGCCAATTTATCTACGGCAGTACTGCTGTTTTTTACCATCCTTATTTTGGTGTTTTTGGGAGGATATCCCATCAAGTACCTACTGGGTATTTTGACTATGGGTTTCTTTATGGTTTTACTTTTTATTTTGGTCGCCAAGGCATATCCTGATTGGGTACCCAACCGTATTGATACTTGGGTCAGTAGAATAGAAAACTTTAGTAATAGTGAAGACATTGGCGGGAATTACCAAATTGAAAGGGCCAAGACCGCCGTCGCCACGGGTGGTCTTCTGGGATTGGGAGCCGGAAAAAGTGTTATGAAAAATTTCTTACCACAGAGTTCCTCCGATTTTATTTATGCCATTATAGTAGAAGAATTTGGATTGGTAGGTGGAACAGCTTTGATTTTGTTGTATCTCATTGTGTTGTTTAGAATTGTTGTCATTGCCCATAAATCTGATACGGTCTATGGAAAACTATTGGTTTTGGGATTGGGATTGCCCATAATTATCCAAGCATTTGTAAATATGGCAGTTGCCCTTCAGGTATTTCCAGTAACAGGACAAACTCTGCCTCTGATCAGCAGTGGAGGGACGGCTGCATGGATGACCTGTATTGCCTTTGGTATGATTCTCAGTGTGAGTGCTGGCCAAAAAATAGAAGAAAACACATCGAAGGAATCTGAAGATAAAAATGAAAATCCTTTAACCATTCTCAGTGAAGCCCTATAAAATCATAATATCAGGAGGAGGAACGGGGGGACATTTGTTTCCAGCGTTGGCCATTGCAGATGAGTTTCAGTCGCGATACTCAAATGCTGAAATTCTGTTTGTTGGTGCTTTAGGTAGAATAGAAATGGATAAAGTCCCAAAGACAGGCTACAAAATTATCGGTCTTTGGATTGATGGTTTGCAACGGTCTTTGTCGATTAGAAACTTAATTTTTCCAATAAAATTATTTTTGAGTTTATTCAAATCCATTGCTATCCTCCTAAGATTTAAACCTAATGTGGTGGTGGGAACGGGAGGATATGCCAGTGGGCCTTTACTTTTTATGGCTAGCTTGTTAAAAATCCCAACGCTCATTCAGGAGCAAAACTCTTATCCTGGAATTACCAATAAGCTTTTGTCTAAAACCGTAAAAACTATAGCGGTGGCTTATGAGGGCTTGGAAAGATATTTTCCGATTGAAAAATTGAATTATACTGGAAACCCCATTCGTCAAACCATTGCCGATACTAAGGTTAAAACTGCAGTAGGCAAGGCCTTTTTTGAACAGATTTCAGGAAAGCCTTCGCTGGTTATTTTGGGGGGTAGTTTGGGAGCAAGAAGAATCAATCAGTTGATTGCAACCCATTTAAATACCTTCAAAAAATATGGGTTACAATTGATTTGGCAGTGTGGCTCACTGTATTATGATCAATATAAAAAATACCAATCAGATACGGTTAAAATCATGCCATTTGTATCTGAGATGGATCAACTCTATGCTGCTGCAGACATGATTATTTCTCGATCGGGGGCTGCAACACTATCGGAATTGTGCTGTGTGGCCTGCCCCGCTTTATTGATTCCCTCTCCCAATGTAGCCGAGAATCACCAATACCACAATGCCAAAACATTGGTCGATCGAGGAGCTGCTTTGCTCATTATAGAAAAAGATTTGGATCGGGATTTTGAAACTGTTTTGATTCAACTTCTCGATGTAAAAAAGCAAAAGGAAATGACAGATCATTTAAAAAAAATGGCACAACCTGAGGCTACCTCTCGAATTGTTGATTTAATTGAAGAACTGATATAAATGAATCAAAAAGAAGGTAAATATTATTTTTTAGGCATTGGAGGCATAGGTATGTCTGCTCTGGCTAAATACCTTTTTGATTTGGGAAATAAGGTAATGGGGTACGATAAAACCCCCAGTCCCATTACTTCTCAATTGATGAATCATGGAATCTCAGTGGTTTTTGACGAGTCGGTTTCTGTCATTCCGAAAGAATATCAGCAGGAGGACACACAAATCGTTTTTACCCCTGCTATTCCTGAAGATAATACACAGCTTCAATATTTTATTGAACAAGGAAATCAGGTTAAAAAAAGAGCTGTAGTTTTGGGAGAAGTTATTAATACCACTTCGGTTTTCGCTATCGCAGGCCCCCATGGAAAGACGACTACAGCTTCTTTTTTAACTCACTTGTTTGATCATTTGAATTTAGAATTCACTTCTTTTTTGGGTGGAATTATGAATGCATATCAAAGTAACCTAGTGCAAAAAGGCAATCGCTTTTCTATTGTTGAAGCCGATGAATACGATCGTTCTTTTTTACAATTATCCCCAGATTTTGCTTGTATTACCGCGATGGATGCCGATCATTTGGATATCTATGGAAATCACGACAACATGAAAAAAGCCTTTACTCAATTTTCACAATTGGTAACTCATAAAACAGTTGTAGCCCAAGGGATTGATTTGGGAGATTTCACCTATGGAATTTCAGAAGAGACAAGTTATGGTGTTAAAAATATTCGCTTGAGCGATCAAGGGTATCATTTTGATCTGGTTACGCCAAAAGAAACCCATGAGGATATTTATCTTAACGCCATTGGACAGCACAATTTATCTAATGCCATTGGAGCTTTGGCAATTGTGGATGTTGCAGGTTTTCCATTAGCTGACGCATTGCCTGCACTGGAAAATTTTGGAGGTATTCATCGCAGAATGGAAGTTTTTAGTTTCGGAAATAAAACCGTAATAGACGATTATGCACACCACCCAGAGGAGATTAAGGCGGTACTGAAAACGGTTGCTGAATTCTATCCTGATAAAAAGAATATGGTAGTTTTTCAGCCTCATTTGTTTTCTCGTACTCAGGACTTCATGGATGCCTTTGCACAGGTCTTAGATCAATTTGATGAAATTGTTTTGATGGATATTTATCCTGCCCGAGAAAAGCCCATTGCAGGGGTTACTTCTGACGTGTTATTAGAACGTTTAAAAAATCAAAATAAAAGAAAAATTAATAAGGAGGATTTCCAAACTACCATTGCCGGTTCTGAAGCAGATTTGATCTTGGTTTTGGGTGCTGGAGACATTGGAATTTACCTTCAGGAATTAAGAAAAACAGCATAAATGGATTTGAAAAAATATTTCTTTTTTGTCACTGTTTTAATCATGATGTTATTGGTGACAGCTTTTGCTCATTTGAGGAGTGATGGGCGTTATATTGAGAAAATGACTGTAACTTTTAAATTAGAAGCACCTCGATTTTTAAACGACTCGCTCGTTAATAAATTGTTAATACAAAACAAAGGGGAGCTACCGTGGAAGGCTAAAGATAGTTTAGTTTTGAGTATGCTTGAAGTCTTATTAGAAAAGAATCCTTATGTCGAGAACGCCGAAGTTTTTCATTTTCAACAAGGTATTTTAGGCTTAAGTATTCAAGAAAAAAAAGCGGTTGTGAGAGTTCAGACATCTAATCCATACTATTTGGATAAATCTGGAGACCTTTTTCCAATTTCCAAAAATTATACTCCAAAAGTTCCCTTGTTTATGGGGACACTTAAAGAAGCGCAAAAGCAGCATCTTTTATCATTGATAGATCAATTTAATGCTGACACTTTTCTACGGGATGAATTGGCTTCTATCCATTATCGATCCGATTCCTATTTTATAGGTTTGCGATCGTATGGTTTTGAAATCGAACTTGGGACCTTAGGTAGGATGAGCGAAAAGCTTTCTAAATTGAAAGTTTTTTGTGCCTATCACGACAACCACCCAATGGAAAGGAAATATACCCTGATCAATTTAAAATTTAAAAATCAAGTAGTTGGATCTTAAATCAACCATATGAATTATTCAAATATTTCTGTAGGACTCGATATTGGAACGACCAAAATCGTTGCAATGGTGGGTGACAAAAACGAATTCGGAAAAGTAGAAATCCTAGGTGTAGGAAAATCTAAAAGTCTTGGAGTTCACAGGGGGGTGGTAAACAACATTACCCAAACCATTCAATCCATTCAACAAGCGGTAGAAGAGGCCAAAGTGGTTTCTGGTCAAGAAATCAGTGAAGTGGTAGTTGGGATTGCTGGGCAACACATCAGAAGTTTGCAACACAGTGATTATATTACCCGTTCGAATCCTCAAGAGGTCATTTCACAAGAAGATGTAGAACGCCTCATTCAGCAGGTGTACAAATTGGTCATGCTGCCTGGCGAGGAGATCATACATGTACTTCCACAGGAGTATAAAGTCGATGGTCAGGCTGAAATCAAAGAACCCATCGGGATGTATGGTGGAAGATTAGAAGCCAATTTCCACGTGGTGGTAGGACAAGTTTCTTCAATCAAAAATATTGGCAGATGTATAAAAAGTGCAGGCCTATCTATGGGTAATATTACTCTTGAACCTTTGGCTTCGTCCGAGGCGGTATTGAGTCAGGAGGAAAAAGAAGCGGGGGTGGCATTGATCGATATTGGTGGAGGAACTAC
>JABGSU010000044.1 GCA_018647605.1 Flavobacteriaceae bacterium
CCCTTTGGTTTGCCTATATGCATCCCGTTTTAAGAAAAATGGAATAAACCCCATTCCACAAGGTTGGATCCAATACAAATCTGTTGTAAATCATTGTCAACATTGACCTTTAAAAACTTTTATTGGTGTCCTAAAATATGATGTTTGTTTGTATTTATTCATACTATTTAATCTAAGTTAATATGTTGTACATTTTTTTTAATTTAGACTGTTATGAAAAAGTTAGTACTTCTTTTAATCTTTTCTATCATAATATTTCAATCTTGTATTGAATCATTAGATAGGTCGAAACAAAAAAAAAATTATACTGAAATCACAAAAATTGCCTTTGGATCTTGTGCTTCGGAAAAGCACCCACTTCCAATATTTTATAATGTTGTAAAACATAAGCCTGATCTATTTATTTTTCTGGGTGACAATATTTACGGAGATACTAAAAATATGGATACTCTAAAAAAGAAATACAAACTTTTGGGCAATAAAAAGTCATTCATAAACTTAAAAAATAAAGTTCCGATTTTAGCCACTTGGGATGACCATGATTATGGATGGAATGATATTGGTAAATCTTACGAATATAAAGAAGAATCAAAGGAAATATTCCTTCAATTCTTTGATGAGCCAGCATCCTCACAACGGAGAAAACATAAAGGTATTTATCATTCCTACATGAATAAATATGGAAATAATAAACTTCAAATAATATTGCTCGACGGTAGAACATTTAGAGATGATTTAAAACCATATAACGGAGAATATGACAATGACAAGAGGTATGGTTTTTACCAAAAAGACTATGCCCCACACTTGGATACACCGTCAACGTTACTTGGAAAACAGCAATGGATTTGGCTAGAAAATGAACTAAAAAAGCCGGCAGATGTTAGAATTATTTGCACAGGAACTCAATTTGGGATTGAATGGAATGGATATGAGGCTTGGGCAAATTTCCCCAATGAAAGGAAGCATATGGTTGATTTGATAAAAAGTACAAAGGCAAACGGTGTTCTGTTTATTTCAGGGGATGTCCACTACTCTGAAATTTCCAAATTAGATACTCCTTTTTATCCACTTTATGATTTTACCTCAAGCGGTCTTTCATCAACTTGGCACTTTGCCACACCAAATCAAAACAGAATTGAAGGCCCCATTATGGAAAATCATTTTGGATTAATTAATATCTTTTGGGAACAAAACAATACAAAAATAAAAATGGAAACATGGGATATAAATAACAATCAAAGAATTGAATACACTATACCATTAAAGTCCTTACAATTTCAAGAATGAAAACCTTTATTTTTTTTAAGATAGAATAAGTTATAGTATAGCTGGTTAATCATCTTAAATTTTCAATAATCGCAAGTTTGGGACCAATCCAAATCCCTTTTTAATCAGTTTCATCTTTGATCTAACCAAAAACTTTTAGTGATGGTCTAAATGAGAAATTTTAAATATTATTCAAAAGCTCTTAAACGCACCCCCTAACCGCATAATAACCCCCTAATTGGCTATGTGTTATTGCCTCCCTTTAATTAACTTGTTGTATTAAAATTTATCAATGAAAAAAATATATACCATACTTCTATTGGGGAATTTTTTGATGAACTCAGGCCTTATTCATGCACAGCAGGATCCATACGATTGGCCCGAGGTTAAAAAAGAATCCAAAACTTGGACCCGTTGGTGGTGGATGGGCAGTGCAGTAGATAAAAAAAATATTCGTCGATCATTGATCGCTTTTCATAAAGCAGGAATCGGTGGGGTAGAGATAGAACCCATCTATGGGGTAAAGGGACAGGAGGATAATTATATTGATTTTTTAAGTCCCAAATGGATTGATATTTTGAGGTATACAGTAAGGGTAGCGGACAGCTTAAAAATGGGAGTTGATTTGACCTTGGGAACTGGCTGGCCATGGGGAGGGGCAAATGTAAGTCAGATCGATGCTGCTAAAAATCTTTTGGTAAGGAAAGTACAGCTAAAAAAAGGAACACTTTTTTCTGAGACGGTCTCTCCATTCAAAACAGGAACCTTGATATATCCTACCCAACTTGACATCAGGGCTCTTGATACAAAAAAAGAGAGGCCAATACTAAAAGGAGTTTTTGCCTTTGACACCCATAACAATTTTATAAATCTGAGTAATAAAATCATCAATGACCAACTGGAGTGGAAGGCCACATACAAAGATTTCGATTTATTTTTTGTGTTTGAAGATCGAACAAGGCAAAAAGTAAAAAGAGCAGCTCCAGGAGGGAAAGGATGGGTTTTGGATCACTTTTCTCCTAAGGCATTAAAAAATTACCTTCAGCTTTTCAGCACTGCTTTGGGAAAAATAGATGGTAAGATTCGGTCGGTTTTCAACGACAGCTATGAAGTGTACAAAGCAGACTACACCCCCAATTTTTTTAATATTTTCGAACATTACCGCGGCTACGATCTCAGGCAATATATGAATCGGCTTTTGGATAGAAATGACAATGAAATCAGTAACCGAATCAGAAGCGACTATCGAGAAACATTATCTGATTTACTAGTGGAAGGATTCAATCCTGTTTGGAATGAATGGGCTGAAAATATAGGAGTAAAAACCAAATATCAAGCCCATGGTTCGCCGGGAAATCTCATTGATCTTTATGCTGCTGCTGATATACCTGAATGCGAAACCTTTGGATCTATGCCATACAATATCAAGGGTTTTAGAAGAGTAGAAGGAAACGGAAGCTCGGTCGATTACCCTCACAGGAATTTTCGAGCGGGAGACGCCGATTTAGCAATGATCAAATTTTCCTCCTCTGCAGCTCATTTGTCTGGAAGAAAACAAGTTTCTGCCGAAACCTTTACTTGGTTAAGAGAACATTTTAGAACTGCTTTATCTCAGTGTAAACCAGAACTCGAAGATTTATTTATTAATGGCATCAATCATATCTTTTTACACGGATCAACCTATTCTCCAGAATCGGCCCAATGGCCGGGTTGGAAATTTTATGCGTCCGTAAATTTTAATGACACCAATCCCATTTGGGAAGATGCTCCAGCCCTATTTGAATACATCAGTCGATCTCAATCATTATTACAACAAGGCCAGCATGACAATGATGTGCTAGTCTATTGGCCTATTCATGACATTTGGTCGAAATTTAACCAGGGTGATCCTTTGGTTCAATTTGGCATTCATCGCCTTAATACTTGGCTGTCAGACACCCCCTTTTATAAAACGACCCATCATTTAATTAAAGAGGGCTATAGCATTGACTATATCTCAGATCGTTTTTTGGAAAAAGTAAACGTCAAAAATGGAATCATCCAACTGCCTGGAGGTAACTACCGTTCGATCATTGTTCCAGCTACCCAAAACATGCCGCTTAAAAGTTTAAAAAAACTGGTTGCTTTAAAATGTATGGGGGCATCTGTTGTCTTTTTGGGAAGACCTCAAACTGTCCCAGGTTTTTTTGAGCACCAAAAAAGAGAACAAGAGTTAAAAACGTTTGCAAAAGAAAAAATTAATAAAGTTTATTCCCTAAAAGAAATGGAAATACCCCTTAAAAAAGCAGGGGTAATTAAAGAGGAATTGTCCAAAGAGGGACTGAAATTTATCCGCAGGGAACACCTAGGAGAAAAAATCTATTACTTGGTCAATCATACCCCAAATATAATAGAGGGGTTAATCCCTTTGGGTATCCAATCCAAAGAGGTTTTGATTTTAGATCCATTGACGGGAAAAAGAGGGAAAGCCATTACAGAGCAAGGAGCAGACATTACCAAAGTAAAACTATCCTTGCCTTCGGGAGCTAGTGTCTTTCTTAAAACTTTTGACATGGTAAGCACTGCGAAATGGAAATACTACAACCCGTCGGAGAAATCTTATCAGATTTCTGGAAATTGGGATTTTAAAATAATCAAAGGTGGGCCTGATAATGAATATTCAAAAAAAATCAATCACCTGACCTCTTGGACTCAATGGGGTGAGAAAATGGCGGCCTTTTCGGGAACTGCCCAATATGAAATTAAATTCAACAGACCTGCAGATCGCGAAGGTCCCTGGCTATTGAAACTCGGAGATGTTAGGGAAAGTGCAAAGGTTTGGTTAAATAATCAATACCTCGGGACACTTTGGTCCAATCCCTATCAACTCAACATTAAAAATTTGAAAAAAGGAAAAAACATACTTAGCATTCAGGTGACTAACTCGGGCTCCAATAGGATCAAGGCAAAAGAAGCAAGAGGCGAAGAATGGAAAATCTTTTACAACATCAATGTCGTGGGGCTTGATTACCAACCTTTTGATGCCTCAAAACTGGATGTTTTGGATGCTGGACTTTTGGAAGCTCCTCTTTTGACGCCCCTAGAAATTTTTGAATAAAATTATTAATTAAATCATAAAAAAGTCAATAAATCCGATCAATACACTCCTAATTTTAGTACGTTTAAGAAGTTTGGAAAGTGATGGGCCCTTAAAATTAGTTTTATTTATATTTCATAATTATATCCGAATACCCATGAGAAATTTATTTTTATTATTAATTCTTTTTTTTAGAACCACTTTATTAAATGCCCAATCGGACCCAATGTCCGTTGAGATAATAATAAATAAAACCCAAAAAACACAACTGATGCTAGATGAGGAAGGTTTGGAAAAAATAATTATCAATCAAAAAGATTGGTTGCAATTTGAAAATGATGGTTTTATCAGATATAGCGATCTAGGGGCCACTGGCGACGGTGTAACGGATGATATGATATTCATCAAGGCTACGCATGCAGTAGCCAATGAATATGAATTTACTGTTAAAGCCGATGATGGAGCCCTCTATTATATTAGTGGAAAAGAAAATTCGGCAGTGATACATACCGATACCGATTTTGGAAATGCAACTTTCCTTATCGATGATGTTGCAGTAGAAAATATCAATACTCCAATTTTTAAGGTCCGTTCACGCATGAACCCCGTGACCATTAGTGGTCTTAACCAACTAAAGAAAAATCAAAAGATTACTTCACAGTTTTTACCCGAAGCTTGTATCGTCGCCACTTCGGATGACAAAGTGAAGCGCTATATACGTTATGGTTTAAATCAAAACAAAGGGCGCTCTCAAACCGATATTTTTTTAATGGATAAAAATGGCAAAATAGATAGTTTGGCACCAATCATTTGGGATTTCGACCATATTTCAGAAATCACAGCACTCCCCATTGATCAAAAAAAACTCATTATAAATGGAGGAAAGTTTATTACAATTTCCAATCAAGCTCCATCAAAGTATACTTATTATAGCAGAAATATCGACATCAGGCGGTCCAATTCGGTGATTCAGAATTTAAAACATTTTATTAAAGGTGAGGGGGAACACGGGGCACCTTACAGGGGGTTTATAAGCATCTCTGATTGCTCAAATGTATTGGTGAAGGATTGTGTCATGACAGGACATAAAACCTACAGAACTATTGGTGCTGCCGGAAAGCCAGTTTTTATGGGATCTTATGATTTGTCTGTTAGCCGTGCTATTAACATTTCTTTTGTCAACTGCAGACAAACTAATGATATTAACGACAATAGCTATTGGGGTTTGTTTGCTTCAAATTATTCCAAAAACATCAGTTTTGACCATTGTGTTTTCTCCAGATTTGATGCCCATATGGGGGTTTACAATGCAACGATCCGAAATTCTACCTTGGGATACATGGGCATCAATGCCATAGGTTCTGGGAAATTTGTGGTAGAAAATTCAACGATTTATGGAAGGAGCTTGGTTAATTTAAGACAAGATTACGGCAGCACATGGGAAGGCACATTTTTAATTAAAAACTGTGTCTTTGTTCCGTCTAAGAGAAATTCAGGATCTGTAAGCCTTTTTAGCGGAGCCAATAGTGGAATGCACGATTTTGGATATACTTGCCACATGCCCAAAAACATTATAATAGAGCAACTTCATATTGACGACTCCAACCTTGAGGGTGGTAATAATAGTATTTCACTATTTGCGAACTTTAATCCCAAGATGATTAATGAGAATTTTAAAGAGGATTTTCCTTATATACGGACACAAAAAGTTACCATCAAAGATTTAACTATTTCCAGTAATCAAAAACTTAAGGTAAGTGAAAATCAATTTATGTTTAAAGACTTGAAAATAACAATGGATTAAAACTTCAAAAAGTGCCAAAAAACGCGCTCA
>JABGSU010000045.1 GCA_018647605.1 Flavobacteriaceae bacterium
AATGCCTCTGGCAAAAATCCCCTCTCCTTAAATCCTTTTGATTTATTCCACTCCAAAGGAAACACAGGGAAGCCCATTTTGTCTCCATCTCTTTTGGAAAGTTTTCCTTTTCCTCGCGGCTTCAATATGAGTGGCAAATGAAAAAACTCGGGGGCGTTCCAATCAAACGCATCATAAATTAATTGGTGTAAGGCGAGAGAAGGCAACCATTCTTCTCCACGAATTACATGGGTGATTTTCATCAAATGATCGTCTACAACATTTGCAAAGTGATAGGTTGGCATGTCATCTGCCTTCATCAATATTTTATCATCAATTTCTTCATTTTTTAACTCGATAAACCCTCTTATCCCGTCTTTGACTTTTACGTTTTTCCCTTCACTTACTTTCAGTCTTACTACATAAGGTACAGATTTTAGTAATTTATCAGTAGTTTCACTGGTTTGGCTTAGTGCATTATTAAGCTCCATCCGATTATGGGCTCCATACTTAAAGGTCTTATTTTGCTGCTCATGTTTTACCCTTACCGCAGCCAACTCCTCCGCCGTATCAAATGCATAATATGCCTTCCCTTTATTAATCAGTTTTTCAATATGTTTCCGATAGATGTTTTTTCTCTCACTTTGTCGGTACGGCCCGAACTCCCCGCGTGTCCCAGGACTTTCATCAGGTTGAAGACCACACCAACTCAAGGCTCTCATGATGTATTCTTCTGCCTCGTCTATCTTACGATTTTGGTCAGTGTCTTCAATTCTTAAGATAAATTTCCCTTGATTTTTTTTGGCAAATAGGTAGTTGTACAATGCCGTTCTTAATCCCCCAACGTGAAGGGCGCCTGTAGGGCTAGGTGCAAATCTAACGCGAACACTCATTCTTTTTTTTGTCAAAGATAACATCAAGGTTTACCCTAATGAAATTATTTGTTTTTTCTTTACCCTATATTTGTTAAAAAAAGCTTGATTCAGTTTAACCACGATAAATTTTTACCTTTTGCAGAGACGGATTTGGCGCCTTGGCTTAACAACATAGCGCAGCAAGAGGGTTATGCTGTGGCGCAATTAGAATATAATTTTGTGGGTGCGGATATAATGCTTTCCCTAAACCAAGAGTATCTTAACCATGATACTGATACAGATATTATTACATTCGATTATACTGAATCCAAGGTGATTAAAGCAGAAGCCTATATATCATACGAAGCATTAAAAAAAAACGCTCAAACTTATTCCCAAACAATTGAAGAAGAGACGCTTAGGTTACTTTCTCATGGCCTACTCCATTGTATGGGTTATAATGATAAGATTAACGAACAAAAAGAATTGATGCGCTCAAAAGAAGAAGATTGTATAAATTTGTTCCACGTGAAACACTGATATGTTTGAAGGAGTATATGATGTAGTAGTCGTTGGTGGTGGTCATGCTGGAGCTGAAGCCGCCGCAGCAGCATCTAATATGGGATCGAGGACTCTTTTGGTAACCATGAATTTACAAACTATTGGTCAAATGTCTTGCAACCCAGCCATGGGAGGAATAGCCAAAGGCCAAATTGTAAGAGAAATTGATGCCCTTGGAGGATACAGCGGAATTGTATCCGACGAATCAGCGATACAATTCAAAATGCTCAACCAATCCAAAGGTCCTGCCATGTGGAGTCCAAGGGTACAGTCTGACAGAATGCTCTTCGCTAAAAAGTGGAGGGATCTTTTGGAACAAACTCAAAATTTAGATTTTTATCAAGACATGATCAAAGACATCATAGTAAATGATGGTAAGATCGAAGGTGTGATCACCTCCTTGGGAATTCCCATTCGCTCTAAAAGTGTAGTGCTGACCAATGGCACTTTTCTGAATGGCCGTATTCATATCGGAGAAAAAAACTTTGGTGGGGGACGTGCAGGAGAAAAAGCTTCAACCGGCCTAACACATAGACTAGAAGAGCTTGGGTTCGAGTCCGGTCGCATGAAAACAGGCACCCCTCCTCGTGTTGATGGTAGATCTTTGGATTTTAGTAAAATGGAAGAGCAGCCAGGTGATCCTGTTTTTGGGGTGTTTAGCTTCGATAATAAAAGTAGTGAAAGGAAACAAAGAAGTTGTCACGGCAGCAGTTGCACAGAATGGTTTGGCACTTGAATTTGCATTGGTGGAAATGAAAGTTTGAAATAA
>JABGSU010000002.1 GCA_018647605.1 Flavobacteriaceae bacterium
AATCCAGTAAAACAGGTAAAAAGGTTTTTGCAGGTCGAAGTGCAGAGGCTTTACTCAAAGAGATTACCAATAAAGTCATTGACCTTCAAGATAAAAGCCTTATTACCCTCAATGCAATATATGAGGAGATGGAAAGAGAAAACATTTTCTTTATTGACCAAAATGAGGTACTGCCCGAGCAGGAGGAGTTTCTTAAAAATTATTTCATACAAAATGTTAATCCTGCATTGGTCACCATTATTCTATCACAGAAAAGGGTTCAAGATTTGACTTCTAACAAAGCATTTCTCATAGTCACCATGGAGTTAGATAAGGCTTCTGGTGAGCAGTATATCTATGCTTTGATCGAGATTCCTAAGAACGCCAAAAGGTTTGTTGTTCTGCCTAAGAATGAGGATGGAAAACAATATGTGATGATGCTGGACGATTTGATTCGCTATCATTATCATATGATTTTTAGCTTTTTCAACTACAAGAGTATTCAGTCGCATATGGTAAAAATTACCAGAGATGCTGAATTGGACTTGGAAGAAGATGTATCCATCAGCTATGTAGAAAAAATCACCCTAAGTGTAAAAGACAGAATGATTAGTGATCCTGTGAGGTTGGTCTATGACAAAGAGATTCCAGATAAAACCCTAGGCTTTGTTATGGAAAAACTCAATATCGACTCTACTGATAGTCTTATTCCAGGTGGAAAGTACCACCAGCGAAGGGATTATATGGATTTTCCCAGCTTGGATCGTCAGGATTTGTTGTACTCCTCTTTTCCCCCTCTCCTTATTACAGGTTTAAGTTTGGAGGAAAATATATTGGATGCTATAGATCAGAAGGATTATTTGCTTTATGCTCCCTATCAGGATTTCTCTTATGTCATCAAATTTTTAAGAGAAGCGGCTTTGGATCCCAAAGTAAAATCAATTAAAATTACCATTTATCGATTATCGAAAGCATCGCACATTGCAAGTGCTTTGATCAATGCCGCCAAAAATGGTAAGAAAGTATTGGTGCAAATCGAACTTCAAGCGCGCTTCGATGAAGAAAACAATATCAATTTCGCAGAGCAACTGGAGGCAGCAGGAGTACAGTTGATTTTTGGAATCCCTGGGCTAAAAGTTCACTCTAAAATATGTGTGATCGAAAGAGAGCACAATAAAAAAAATAGACGTTTTGGTTTTGTCAGCACGGGAAATTTTAATGAATCCACTGCAAAAATATATACGGATTACACCCTGTTTACGGCCAATCAAAAAATCCTTAAAGAGGTCAATAAAGTTTTTAATTTTCTTGAAGTGAGTTATAAACTCAAGAAGTACAAACACCTGATTGTGTCTCCCCATTATTCGGCTTCAATTTTATCTAAGTTGATTGATAAAGAAATCCAAAATCATAAAAATGGACTTCCGTCGGGCATTTCCTTAAAACTGAATAATATAACCAATCATCCTTTGATCGATAAACTTTATGAAGCCAGTCAAGCTGGGGTAAAAGTAAAAATGATTGTCAGAGGAATTTGTTGTTTGATTCCAGGGGTCAATGGAATGAGTGAGAACATAACTGTGGTGAGTGTAGTCGATAAGTTTTTGGAACACCCCAGGGTTTTTATTTTTGAAAATGGAGGGGACAATAAAATATATTTGTCCTCTGCAGATTTTATGACACGAAATATTGAAAATCGTGTTGAAGTGGCCTGTCCTGTCTATGATAAGGAATTGCAACAGCAAATTTTAGATACTTTTAATATCTCATGGAACGATAATACAAAAGGGAGAATTGTAAATCAAAACCCTCAAAATAAGATGATCCGACCTAAAAAAGGAGATACCCAAATACGTTCCCAATGGATGACCTATGATTATTATAAAAACAAATTAATTCAATAGCCTTTTGAAGATTAAAAAATTTGCGGCCATTGATATTGGTTCAAATGCCATTCGAGTTTTGATTTCTAATGTTATTGAAACCCAAGAGGGGGTTCACTTCCAAAAAAATGCTTTGGTTAGAGCACCTATTCGTTTGGGTGAGGACTCTTTTACCTTGGGAGAAATTTCTAAAAAAAGTCAAAAACGAATGATCAATGCCATAAAGGCTTTTAGATTATTGATGAAAGTCCACGGCGTTTCCCATTATCAAGCCTTTGCTACCTCTGCATTAAGAGAAGCCACCAACAGTTCGGATGTTGTGGAACAAGTAAAGAAAAAGGCAGGTATAAAAATTGAAATTATTGATGGTAGAAAAGAAGCCGAAATCATTTCCGCCAGTAAGATATCTGATTTTTTAAATACCCAAAAAACTTTTCTTTTTGTGGATGTTGGAGGAGGAAGTACTGAATTTACTTTTATCAATGAGGGGGAACGCGTATGTTCTAAGTCCTTTAAAATCGGAACTGTACGATTGATCAATAATTTGGTTGATGATAGAATCTGGGAGACGATACGCGTTTGGATTATTAAAAATGCCAAACCTTACCGAAAAATTACCTTGATTGGATCGGGAGGTAACATCAATAAGCTTTTTAAGTTATCTAAAATCAAGGAGGGGAAACCTTTGTCCGTACTCAAATTAAATCAAATTTTTCTAGAATTGGAATCACTTTCTTATGAGGAGCGCATTGTAAAGCTTGAACTCAATCCTGATCGAGCTGACGTGATCATTCCAGCGGCAAGAATTTATCTAAAAGCGTTGGAGTGGAGTGGTGGTCAGAAAATATATGTACCCAAATTTGGATTATCTGATGGAATGATTAAGTACATGCATAAAAACCACAAAAAAAAGGTCTAACCGTGAATGGTTTCTTTCTTTCCCCGTTTTGTCATCAATTGGGATTCATACTCCAATAAAGCCTTCCATTTTTCATTAACAGTTTTTTCATTTTTACCATATTGACGGGCCAGTTTCAAAAAGAGGGAATAATGGTGGGCCTCAGAGATCATTAATTTTCTGTAAAACTTTTGTAATGCTTGGTCTGCAATGGATTCAGAAAGTAGTCGGAAGCGTTCACAGCTCCTAGCTTCAATCAAAGCTGCATAAAGTAATTGATGAACCAATTGATCTATTCGACTACCGCCTTTGGGGAAGAATTTTTGTAAATCCCTTACATATTCATCTTTACGTTCTCTTCCTAACACCCAGCCCCTTTCTAAAATTAATTGGTGGACCATCTGAAAATGACTTAATTCTTCTTGTGCTAAGTCCGTCATGGCTTTTACCAATTCACTTTCTTCAGGGTATCGGATGATTAATGAAATGGCAGTACTGGCCGCCTTTTGTTCGCAAAAGGCATGATCTGTAAGTATTTCATGTATGTTTTTTTCAACAATATTGACCCAACGGGGATCTGTAGGTAGTTTGAGACCAAGCATAGTAATAGTATTTAAAGATCCAAATCAAACTCTTTTTTGAGTACTTCAATTTCGGGATTTATTTTTTTTAAATATTCATATTTTTCCTTGACACCATAAACATATTCTTCACTCTTGCGATCTTCAACCTTAATTTCGAAGGTGATTTTATAGTTATTTAGCTGCTTGTTTAGATAGGCCAGAAGGGGTGTCAGTTCTTTGGACATTTCAACTTTACTCAGATCACTTGATGTTTTAAGTAGTATTTTGTGATCTGCTTGCAATTCGGGTTGGCTCATTTCGAGCAGCGCAGCAATATTGTTTTCTCCTTGATTGTTTTTTTCTAGGGTATAGGTCTTCCAAAGATTTGAAAGTGTTTCTTGGGTAAAAGTTTCTTGGGCATTATTTACTATATTTTTTTTGGAAGATGACTTTTGTTTTGCTTCTTTTTTAAGTTGAATACTGGAGAGGGAAAAACTGGAAACACCATTTCCTAGGGCTGTTTTTTCTATGTTGATTTTGGGAAGTGGAGTAGCTTGTGTTTTTTCTTCCGTTTTTTTAATTGACTGCTCCTCTTTTATTTGGTTGTATTGCGCAGAAGGCTCTGCAACAGTAGATTGCTTTGGTGCTTTCACCCCGGGGGTATGTCCTTTAAAATGACTTACCGGGATGATAAAACGGTTTATTTTTCCCCGAAATGGAGAGAGGCCATTTGCATGAGACATAATTCAATCAACAATCTTTTGTTCTTTGTGTTTCTATAATCCAGTTCACATTTACTGGCTAAATCTATTGCGTTCAAAAGTAAGGGGAGGGGTGCGTTAGCAGTTTGTTCTTTAAATTTTTGCTCTGTTGCTGTACTCACTTCCAATAAATGAAGAGTTTTGTTTTCTTTACTGACCATTAAGTCTCTAAAATGAGATCCTAGACCTGTGATGAATTGCATTTCGTCAAAGCCTTTTTGAAGCAAGTCGTCGAATGCCAGTAAGAGACTGGGTATATCGTGATTTAGTATTAATTCTGTAATTGAAAAAAACGTATTGTGATCCAGTACATTAAGATTTTCAGATACGGATTTAACAGTCAAACTGCGGTCGGTAAAACTAACCATACGGTCGTATATTGATAATGCATCACGAAGGGCTCCATCTGCCTTTTGGGCGATCAAGTCTAATGCTTCTTCTTCAAATACTATTTTTTGATCCTCTGCTATTTTTTGTAAATGCCCTTTACAATCTTTTACGCTGATTCTTTTAAAATCATAGGTTTGACAGCGTGAGAGTATGGTAGGAATGATCTTTTGTTTTTCTGTGGTGGCTAGAATGAAAATAACGTGCTTTGGAGGTTCTTCCAGAGTTTTGAGAAAGGCATTAAAGGCTCCAATGGATAGCATATGTACCTCATCAATGATATAAATCTTGTGTGTTCCTACTTGAGGAGGAATTCTCACCTGCTCATTTAAGGAACGTATGTCATCAACGGAATTATTGGAGGCGGCGTCCAATTCAAAAATATTAAAAGCAAAATCTTCATTGGGATTGTCTTTTCCTTGACTGTTGATTTTTTTTGCGAGAATACGGGCGCAAGAAGTTTTTCCCACACCACGGGGACCACAAAAAAGCAAGGCCTGCGCCAATTGGTTCTTTTCTATGGCATTTTCCAATGTCTGGGTAATGGCCGTTTGCCCCACTACTTCATCAAAGGTTTGAGGGCGGTATTTTAAGGCTGAGACAATGTAAGTTTCCATATCCTTCCTGCGTATAAAACAAAGATAAAAATTGATAAATGTCCCCATAGGAGTAGGGAGATTATTTCACCCTAAATTATCAACAAAAGACTAACTTTGTAATCGGCAGGCTGTCTTATTGCTCTTGTTTACAAGAGAGGAAAGTCCGGACACCACAGAGCAGTATAGCGGGTAACGCCCGTCGTTCGCCTAGGCGAATAGGACCAGTGCAACAGAAAGCAAGTACAGTTCGGCTGTAGTGAAATCAGGTAAACTCTATGCGGTGCAACGCCAAGTATGATTGCAATTGAGGACTGCTCGTCCGATGTAATTGGGTAGGCGGCTAGAATGTTGTAGCAATGCAGCATCCAGATAAATAATAAGACTCGACAGAATCCGGCTTACAGGCCTGCCTTTTTTATTTTTCAAAAAAACTGAATACGTTACTACCGTATTTTCTGGATTGCAAAAAATTGGCATGACTGTCAAGTTTCTCCTGCTCACTGTGTTCAATAATCAACAAGCCTCCATCATTTAAAAGCTTGTTGCTGAATACGCCTGTGATAAAATCGAGGTAGTTTATATTTCCTAAGTCATAGGGTGGGTCGGCAAAAATCAGATCAAATTGGGACTTTACTATGGACAGGTATTTTAGGGTTTCCATTTGGATTACCAGTATAGGGAGTTCAAGCATTTCAGAGGTTTTCCGAATATAATCAACGCACATTTTGTTTTGATCCACAGCAATAATGTTTTTTACTCCTCTTGAACCAAATTCGTAGCTGATGCTTCCTGTACCTGCAAATAGGTCTAAAACAGTGATATCCTTCCAGTCGAATTGGTGTTGAAGGATATTAAATAAGGCTTCTTTTGATCGATCGGTAGTAGGACGTACTGGGAGTTTTTTTGGAGCAGAGAGCCGTCTGCCTTTATGAGAACCAGAAATGATTCGCATTAGTCAAAAAGGTTAAGAAAATAGGGAGCAGGGTGGTCTTTTTCGTCGAACATGACAAATTCACTCTGATCGGTAAATGTTATTTTACTATGATAATTCTCCAAGGCGGTATAACATTTTTTATAGCGATTGTATTTTCCAAAAAATACAATATTGAAGGCTTCTGGTGAAAGGGATAATTCCTCTGCTATTACCATAACAAAATAGAGGAATACCTGTTCGTTTTTGTAGGGATATGTATTGAACAATAGTAGTTCGTCATTGCGATAGACCAAAAGATCAAATTGATCGTCCTGGAGATGAATGTTCATCACCACAGGGTCTATTGTATTATTTTTAGCAACACTGAGATCGTAAAGTATTTGGGAGTAATGTGTAAAAGAAATGTTTTTAAAATAATGT
This sequence comes from Flavobacteriaceae bacterium, assembly GCA_018647605.1. Classification (GTDB taxonomy): domain Bacteria; phylum Bacteroidota; class Bacteroidia; order Flavobacteriales; family Flavobacteriaceae; genus UBA8316. The sequence goes on from JABGSU010000002.1 coordinate 6,425, forward strand.
TTTAGTGTCGATTCAATTTGACTATTGACAGGGTAAAGGATTTTGATTTGATCGTCTTGGGTTTGGTTTTCACCAATGCTCCAACCTTCCTCAAATGAAACATTATAGTTTAGGTAGGTTTTTTTTTGTTTTGAACTGTAAAGCGTTTTGGGGACAAAAGTAGCGGTATGATTGAAGTGTATTCCCTTTATCTTCTCATTTTCCAAAAAGGAATGGGAGTCCAGTAGTTTTTGGAAAGCGTCACCTTGCTCAATAGAATGGGCTTCAAAACTGAAAAATGGACGGGCGTTGTGGGTACAAAAAGAAAATCCACCCTTGAAAATTTGGATGGACAGTTCTTTGTCTTGTATTGTTTTTTTATTGAGTAGCATCAAATATAGTTGGCCAATTCCCGTTGGTACTTACTTCGGTCATGGAGCCCAATATGATGGAAGGACCATTAACACCGTCCACGGAAACGGTTTCGTTTTCAACCTTCAATAAATCCTTATTCTGATCGTGTAGGATGATTTCTTTTGCTACTTTGACTTCAAAAACAGGAACTTTGTATCCGTTTTTGTCTACAATATTGGCATCTATATCGAATTGTGCTTCAATTCCTTCTATAGGGACTTGTGCGAATGATTTGTATGCATCAGAGTTTTTGAATAGAGAATCTTTTACAGGTACATAACCTAAGGTATCAACTACAACCACTTCACGCAGCATATCAATCCTGTAGGTACGGTCATATTCCATGTAGGAAGAATCCCGTTTCTCAACCAAAGTAAAGATTCCTTCATCTATAAATTTCACTAAACTATCAAAGTTATTACTGTAAATTCCGTTAACGTCTTTGTGAGCGATTTGGGCTTTGCGAATCAATTTTAATTTGTTGATTACTACTGCATAGCGTTCGTTCTTATTCTTGTTGAAGTTGATCGGTCCATTAATGGAATCATAAATCTTATAACTAAAGAATATCGCAAGGATCCAAAGTACGGCTTGAAGCGCTATTTTCATGGTTTGATTATTTTTTATACTTCCAACAAATCTACAATTTTTTTTGAATCGTAAAAGTTTTACAAATGAATTATCTTGGTACAAATTATTCAAAATGCCAAACCCATCTTTCCAGAATATTCTGACTGAAAAATTCAGATTTCAGCCTACTGCTTCCCAGAGAAAAGGATTTGAAAAAATAGCTCATTTTCTCTCCGATGCTACCGACGATTCTCTACTATTGATTAAAGGATATGCGGGAACGGGAAAAACGACCTTGATTGGTCATTTGGTAAAACAACTTGGGCAAATCCGAAAAAAATCTGTTTTGATGGCTCCGACAGGTCGAGCGGCTAAGGTTTTGTCTGCTTACGCAGGAAAAAACGCTTTAACCATTCACAAAAAAATATATTTCCCCAAAGCTGACAGCAGTGGAGCAGGGGTAAAGTTTACTCTTAAGGAAAATAAACATACTCATACTGTTTTTATTGTGGACGAGTCCTCCATGATAGGGGACGATCGTCAACAAAGTAAACTCTTCGAAAATGGATCCTTGCTTCACGATCTGGTACACTATGTAACCAATGGCGAAAAATGTAAGCTGATTTTTGTGGGGGATACTGCCCAATTACCTCCAGTAAATCTAGGACTTAGCCCCGCTTTGGATGAGGATGAATTGGCTGCTCAATTTAATGTGGCCATCTATAGCATTACCTTGGAAGATGTGGTACGTCAACAAGCAGAGTCAGGTATTTTGTTCAATGCCACTTGCATAAGGGAGTTATTGGTATCGGATCAGTTCGAGGGATTCAAATTTCAGTTGGACGGCTTCAAAGATTTAGTGCGAATATTGGAGGGGAACGAGTTTTTGGAGTTGCTTAATAATGCACTTGACCAAGATGGAATTGACCAAACCGTGTTGATTGTTCGTTCCAATAAAAGAGCCAATCTTTACAACAAAAGTATACGAGAACGCATTCTTTTTTTGGAGTCCGATTTGGCCGTTGGGGATCAATTAATGGTGGTCAAAAATAATTATTTTTGGTTGGGAGCCGATTCCCAACCTGGTTTTATTGCCAATGGAGATGTGATACGAATCAACCGTATCAATAAATATGTGGATCGTTACAATATGAAATTTGCCGAGGTAAGTGTCCAAATGGTGGATTATCCTGACGAAGCTGCTTTTGAAACGGTATTACTTTTGGAAACGCTGAATAGTGAAACTGCCAATTTAGGCTATGAACAGTCCCAATTGCTGTACCAGAGGGTATTACAAGACCATGCCCATGAAAAGTCCAAATACAAACGTTTTATAAAGGTTAAAACGGATCCTTATTTTAATGCCTTACAGGTGAAATATTCCTATGCCATTACTTGTCACAAGTCCCAAGGAGGACAGTGGAAAAATGTTTTTGTAGAGCAACCCTACCTTCCCGAAGGACCCAACAAGGACTATTTTCGTTGGCTTTATACTGCTATGACTCGGGCTAAAGAAAGGTTGTTTTTAATTGGATTTGGGAAGGAATATTTTTGATTGCTTCTTTTTAACAATAAAATTTTTCAGGACAATACCCCAATTATTAAAATTTGTCCCTTCATTTGCAAAGTTGAAAATAGTTTCCATTAGCCCAGCACTATATAATTATTGTCGCTTTACTAGCAAGCTGATGCAATCATTGGACGATAAAATCTCTATTTTGACTATAAAAAAAATAAAAACGAATATTATCCATTATTTCAATTTCGGTATTGATACGACAGGAGATCTAGATCGTGCTCAAGCCCACCTCAATCAATTGAATTCACAATGATGTCCTGGTTGGCAAAGACCATTTTTCTTCGCCTGATGGGTTGGACCATTGAAGGCAAGTTTCCCCATCTGAAAAAATTCATTGTGGCTGTGGTACCCCATACCCGTAATATGGACTTTATCGTCGGTGTAATGACACGCACCATTCTCAATGAAAAAATCAACTACGTCGGTAAAAAAGAATTATTTAACCCTTTAACGGGTTGGTTTTTCCGCGGCTTAGGGGGTGCTCCTATCAATAGGAATTCCAGTGAAAATAAGGTTTCCGCTATTGCTCAAATTTTTAAAGAAAAAGAAACTTTTCGAATGGCCATTGCCCCCGAAGGGACTCGTAAAAAAGTGGACCGTTGGAAAACGGGATTTTATTATATCGCGCTTGAGGCCGAGGTACCTATTCTGTTAGTAAACTTTAATCACCCCATGAAAAAGGTTTCTTTTTTAAAACTTTTTCATCCCACAGGCGACATTAAAAAAGATTTTAATGAAATGGAAGCCTGTTTTAATCAAGCGATGAAGGCCTAGTCGTTAATATCCAAAGCATGATATACGTTTTGAACGTCATCGTCTTCTTCGATTTTTTCGATCAATTTTAGTACTTCTTCCTGTTGATCTGCTGATAGTTGTTTGGTGATTTGAGGAATGCGTTCAAAACCAGAGGAAAGAATTTCAATGTATCGATTTTCCAACTCTTTTTGGATGTCTCCAAAGTTTTCAAATGGGGCATAGAGTAATATTCCATCTTCGTCTTCAAAAACTTCTTCGACTCCATGGTCGATAAATTCCAGTTCCATTTCTTCCGTATCAACCCCTTCGGCAGGAATTCTAAAATTACATGTATGATCAAACATAAACTCTACAGACCCTGAGGTACCCAAGTTACCGTTACATTTATTAAAATAACTCCTTACATTGGCCACAGTTCGGTTGTTATTATCCGTGGCAGTTTCCACCAAAATGGCAATACCGTGGGGGGCATAACCTTCAAACAAGACTTCCTTATAATTCTCGGTGTTTTTATCGGTTGCTTTTTTGATGGCCCGTTCCACATTGTCTTTG
>JABGSU010000046.1 GCA_018647605.1 Flavobacteriaceae bacterium
GTTCACTGGGAATAATAAATTTTGCAGCCGCCCCCTTTTTAAGAAGCGCAATACCCTCATCCCATCCTGCTATTACCCTACCTTCACCAATTGGAAAACCGATGGGTTCATTGCGTTGGTAGGAGGAATCAAATACAGTTCCGTCAAGCAACATTCCTCTGTAATGAACAGATACATTACTTCCTTTGGTGGGCTGGTCACCAGTTCCCTCTCGGGTAATTTTATAGAAAAGACCCGAATCGGTTTTGTCCATATCTTTAACCTGGTCCTCCATTTCCTTTTCAGCAGCGTTTTGAGCTGCTTTTTCACAGGCTTCTTTATCATTTACAAAAATATCAAAAGCCGCTGAAGCATCCCATTTCTCGGCCTCGGCACCAATGCGTTCAATTGTGATGTTTTTAATAGCATCGTCTTGAGCGATGGCATCTACCACCTCTTGACCTTCTACCAAATGACCAGAAACAGTGTGCTTACCATCCAGCCAAGGTGTGGCTGCGTAGGTGATGAAAAATTGACTACCATTGGTTCCTGGACCAGCATTGGCCATGGACAATATACCAGGACGATCGTGTTTTAACTCAGGATGAAATTCGTCGTCAAAATTATAACCTGGTCCTCCAACTCCCGTTCCCTGGGGGCAGCCACCTTGAATCATAAAATCTGCGATCACACGGTGAAATTTTAACCCATCATAATAAGGAGTTCCTTTTGGACTGATATTGTTTTCAATTGACCCCTCTGCCAAGCCTACAAAATTACCGACGGTTCCCGGAGTTTTGTCAAAACTTAGTTGGACTTTGATATTTCCTTTATCTGTTGTAAAAATGGCAAAAATACCCTCTTGCATGATGTGTGATTTAATTTTTGGCCAAGATAGCAATAGTTGTTAGAAATGTAATGTTTTGGACTAATTTCCAACCTCACCAATAAACTTCATGCGAAAAAGTCGTAATTCATCCTCTTCATAATCGCCATCAAACTCCTCAAAAGCTAAATTCAAATCATCAGATTCTGCCTCCATAAAATAATCAGTCAATTCTTCGATTTGATCCTCGTCAAAAAGATTATTAATCCAATAATCGATATCTAGTTTTGTCCCTGAAAAAATAATGGTTTCCATTTCGGAGATCAATTTAGACATATCCATTCCCTTGGCTGAGGCAATATCATCAAGAGATAATTTTCTATCGATACTTTGAATCAAAAAAAGTTTTAGAGCTGAGTTAGCGCCAGTACTTTTGATGATCAGGTCATCAGGTCGGGTAATTTCGTTTTCTTCAACATATTTTTTTATAAGTTCGATAAATTTAGATCCATATCTTTTTGCCTTGCCCTCTCCTACACCATTAATCTGATTTAATTCTTGAAGACAAATCGGATATTTGAGTGCCATATCATCTAATGAATATTCTTGAAAAACAGCAAAGGGAGGTACGTCCTCGTCTTGAGCGACTTTTTTTCTCAAAGAGCGCAACAAATCCATTAATTCTTTATCGGTATTTACCTGTGTTTTGTTGACGATCGAACTGGGTTCATTAGATTCATAATAATGATCTTCAGTCATCAAAAAAGAACTGGGTTCAATCAAAAACTCCTTGGCTTTTTCGGTGAGCTTGATAACACCATAGGTTTCTATTTCTTTAATAAAATACTCGTTTACCAGTGCCTGCCTGAGCAGTGCCATCCAAAATTTAGCATCTCGATCTTTTCCAACACCAAAAAAGGGTTTTTCATGGGTTTTATGAGAGAGGATCAAAGCGTTTTTAGCACCAACAAGAGTTTTTACTATTTCTTTTGACTTGTATTTTTCCTTAGTATCCGTTACCGTTTGAATTAAAATTTGTAATTCCTTCCCCGCCTCACTTTTGGTTTTGGGATAACGCATATTATCGTCCATATCCGCTCCCTCTCCGTTTTCGGAATCGAATTGTTCGCCAAAATAATGAAGAATGAACTTTCTTCTGGAAATAGAGGTTTCAGCATAAGCTACCATTTCATTCAGCAGCGCAAATCCTACTTCTTGTTCCGCAACGGGTTTTCCCGACATGAATTTCTCTAATTTTTCAATGTCTTTATAGGCGTAGAAGGCCAAGCAATATCCTTCTCCTCCATCTCTTCCAGCCCTGCCTGTTTCTTGATAGTAACTTTCTATACTTTTGGGAATATCGTGATGGATTACAAACCTGACATCAGGTTTGTCGATCCCCATACCAAAGGCAATGGTGGCAACAATAACATCACAATCTTCCTTGAGGAACATATCTTGGTTTCTTACTCGGGTTTTGGAGTCCAGACCAGCGTGATAGGGCAAGGCATTGACACCATTTACTTGCAATACCTTCGCCAATTCCTCAACCCGCTTTCTGGAAAGACAATATATGATTCCCGATTTGCCAGAATTCCCTTTGACGAACTTAATGATATCGGTTTCCACCTGAATGGTTTTGTGTCTTATCTCATAATATAAATTAGGACGATTAAATGACGATTTATAGACTTTTGCGTCCACAATTTTCAGGTTCTTGAGTATGTCCTCTTGCACTTTAGGGGTGGCAGTGGCGGTCAAGGCTATAATTGGTATTTTCTGACCTATTTGATCTAAAATGGTTCTAAGATTTCGGTACTCGGGTCTGAAATCGTGTCCCCATTCAGAAATACAGTGGGCTTCATCTACTGCCAAAAAGGAGATTTTTATAGATCTGAAAAATTCAATGGTATCTTTTTTGGCTAAAGATTCGGGAGCCACAAAAAGCAATTTGGTAACACCATTGATCAAATCATTTTTGACCCGAATCGTTTCAGTTTTATTTTGTGAAGAATTCAAAACATGAGCAATTCCATCATCTGACGAAATACCTCGAATGGCATCTACCTGATTTTTCATAAGAGCAATTAGAGGAGAAACTACCAGTGCAGTTCCTTCACTCAACAGTGCAGGTAATTGGTAGCACATGGATTTGCCACCTCCTGTAGGCATGATCACAAAGGTATCATTTCCAGAAAGTAAGTTTTCAATAACAGGTTCTTGTAAACCTTTGAAAGTAGAAAAACCAAAGAATTGTTTGAGCGATTTTTTTAAATCTTTTTGTTTCTCCAATGGGTGGGCTTTAATTTCAAAAATTAGCTAAATTTGTATTTACAATATAAGTTATTTTAACAAATAAAAACCAATCGAAGAATCACAAATTGAGTGAAACCTCAGGCATCTCTGTAAATGTTAGTAATAGCATAAGTCTGAAAGCTCGATCTTTAAAATTAACGCATGCGGAAAAAAGCAATCATTTACTGGTCACAGCAGAGGAAGTTTTATATAAGGGGATTGTTCATGTTTTAGATTTTACAAAAGAAAAATTGGATGGATAAATACCCTAATGAAATGTCATTTCTAGACCACCTAGAAGAGCTTCGCTGGCATCTGATCCGATCTTGTATGGCTATTGTTGTTTTGGCGTCTATAGCATTTATCGCAAAAGATTTTATTTTTGACACGATTATTTTTGGCCCAAAAAAAATAGACTTTCCTACCTACAAATGGTTTTGCCATTTGTCAGAAACCTTTGGCCAAGGGGAGAGTTTTTGTATTAGTGAGATGCCCTTTAGAATTCAAAGCAGGACAGTGGCAGGACAGTTTTCAGCTCACTTGTGGACGTCCATTTTAGCAGGTTTTATTGTTGCCTTTCCCTATGTAATTTTTGAATTTTGGAAATTTGTCAGTCCAGGACTTCATGAAAACGAACGCAAAAATGCTAGGGGATTTATTTTTATATCCTCTCTTTTGTTTTTTATAGGAGTAATTTTTGGATACTATGTAGTCACACCACTTTCCATCAATTTTCTAGGAAACTACACCGTGAGTGGTGAGGTCTTTAACGACTTTGACCTTAGCAGTTATATTGGCTTATTGAGAGCCTCCGTTTTGGCAAGCGGACTCATCTTTGAACTGCCCATCATCATCTATTTTCTCACTAAAGTAGGGGTTGTTACCCCCAAGTTTTTGAGTAAAAATAGAAAATTTGCATTGGTAATTGTATTGAGTTTGTCAGCTATCATTACCCCTCCCGATATTGTAAGTCAAATCATTGTTAGTATTCCCCTACTCATCTTGTACGAAGTAAGTATATTTATTTCCAAATTCACCTATAGACGTCTGGAAAAAGAAATGCAGAAAACCTCAACTAACTCATGACATTAAGTGCGGAGAATATTGAAAAATCCTACAAAGGACGAAAAGTAGTAAAAGGCATTTCTATTGCCGTAGAGCAAGGAGAAATTGTTGGGTTATTAGGTCCAAATGGCGCTGGAAAAACCACATCCTTTTACATGATCGTAGGCTTGATAAAACCACAAGCTGGGAGAATACTTTTGGACAATACAGAAATTACTACCTATCCAATGTACAAAAGAGCACAGAATGGTATAGGTTACTTGGCTCAGGAAGCGTCTGTATTTAGAAAGCTGAGTGTTGAAGATAATATTCTAAGTGTTTTACAATTGAGTAAACTTTCCAAATCACAACAAAAAGAAAAGATGGAGGGTTTGTTGGAGGAATTTGGTTTAACTCATATTCGTAAAAGTCGTGGTGACCTCCTTTCGGGAGGTGAAAGAAGAAGGACGGAAATTGCCAGAGCCTTGGCTACCGATCCCAAGTTTGTCTTACTCGATGAACCCTTCGCGGGAGTTGACCCTGTTGCCGTGGAAGACATTCAAAAAATTATTGCCCACCTCAAGAAAAAAAATATAGGCATTCTCATTACTGATCACAACGTGCAAGAAACTCTTGCCATTACTGATAAAACCTATTTAATGTTTGAGGGGAGTATACTTAAAGCAGGAACCCCAGAAGAATTAGCCAAAGACGAGATGGTACGTAAAGTATATCTAGGTAAAAATTTTGAACTGCGTAAAAAAAAGGTGAAATTTTAACAAATTAAGCGAGAGATAAGCGCCATTATTACTCCTTACTTTAATGTATTTCCTTCCTTGATATCAAAACTGGCCCTGCGATCTGAAAACAACCCCAGATTGGAGTTGTTGATTGTGTCTATTGTTTTACTGGAATTATTTTAATTCATTTTTCTTTTTTAATGATTCCAATACTGTCAATCAAAAAAAAAGAGGCTACATTAAAAATTTATTTTACCATTTCTGGTTGATGCTGTTTCTATTTATAAGGAAGGCTTTGTCAATACAATCGCTAAATTCCCATTTTAGCAAGACTGTTTTTGATTAAATTTAAGAATAAATAAACCAGTACTGCCAAACTGATTCCTCCCAAACCGAAAAAGAAAATAAAAGTAGGGGCAGCTAAAATCAAAATTATCCTTAGAACGATATCTACTGTTCCTGTTTTAAATGACTTAAAAGAAAATAAATCAAAATTAGTATTCATCAGTACAACGAAAATAAGGGTTAGTAAAATCAAACCTGGATTAGAGATAACAATGGGTTTTAAGAAGATAAAATCTGGTTGTTTTATCAGTAGCGGAAGCGCCCCGAAAAATAGAGCCATCGCAGGAGTTGGCAAACCTATAAAATGATTTTTTTTAGAACCATCAATATTGAATCGAGCCAAACGAAAAGCAGCCCCAACAGGAATTAAAAAACCGATAAATACCCATGGAATATACTCTACAACTGTATTAAGGGGCCAACCTATCGGGATTTCAAAAGGTCGGTTTCCAGCCATTACAAAAAGTTGAGCCAATATTATTCCTGGTACTACTCCACAAGTAACCATATCAGCCATAGAATCCAACTGGACTCCCAATTCACTTTCCACTCCCAAAATACGGGCGAAAAGGCCATCCCAAACATCAAAAAAAACACCTGTTATTAAGAAAACAAGAGCAGTCTCAAATTGAAATATATAGGCGAAATATATAGAAAAGCAACCCGATAAAAGGTTTAACGAAGTGAAAAAATGCGGAACTGATTTTTTAATCATTAGTTTTGTAAACCAATTTATATATTAAATGTTTCGCAAATTAAGATTTGATCCAATAAGAAAAAAATAAGCAGACAATAATTACATGACTTTTTATAAAAACCCCTTAGTATTATCGATTTTATCAGGAGTTTTACTCACTTTGTCTTGGCCAGTGGATGGTTTGTCTTTACTGGTTTTCGGAGGGTTAATTCCTTTATTTTTTGTCGAGCATCAAATAATCAACGACTCAAACAAACGCAAAAAACTCCGATTATTTGCCTTAAGCTATTTGAGTTTCCTCATTTGGAACATTGGTACCACTTGGTGGATTGTCAACTCTTCCGTATTTGGAATGATATTCGCTATCGTTTGTAACACCTTGTTCTATGCCTTAATGATAATGCTTTTTCATTGGTCTAAAAAAAGACTTCCCTTGCGAACTGCCTATATATTTTTGGTTACCCTTTGGATTTCCTTTGAAAAATTTCACTTGGAATGGGATTTCTCTTGGCCTTGGTTAAACCTAGGAAATGTGTTTTCAGAAGACATTCAATGGATTCAGTGGTATGAGTATACAGGGTCTTTTGGCGGAAGTCTCTGGGTATTACTAATCAATATTGGTTTGTTTGAAGTACTTAAAAATCATAAAGCCAGCCTTAAAAACACGGTTTGGGTTAAAAAAATCAGTCCTTGGCTAATTGGGATTGCCTTACCCATAGTCCTATCACTCATCATTTTCCAAAGAGAAAAAAAGGAGGTTCCCACAACAGAAGTCCTACTATTACAGCCCAACATCGACCCCTACAATGAAAAATACGAAAAAGAAAACGATTATTATTTTGACTTGATGACTCAAATGACGGGAAATCAAATAACAGAACAAACCCGCTACATATTTACTCCAGAAACCTATTTCGGTGCAGGATTCGGCGCTTCATTAAAGGAGTTTAACGAAACTCCATTACATCACAAAATTGACGATTTCCTTGGACATCACCCAGAAATACAATTAATCACGGGAGTTCAATCCTATAATGTTTATAGGACTGACACTCCTCCCACCCCCACTGCCAACTTCATCAGAGAAGGTGTTTGGTTAGACTTTTATAACTCTGCCCTCAAAATGGAATATCAACAAAAACCGGAGTTCTATCACAAATCTAAATTGGTAGTAGGTGTCGAAAACATGCCCTATAAGGCATTTTTCAGACCTCTTTTGGGTGATTTTCTTTTGGACCTAGGAGGAACAGTATCTAGCAGAGCTACGCAAGACTATCGAAGTGTTTTTGAACACAGTAAAGTTAAACTCAAAACTGGCCCTATCATTTGCTACGAATCCATTTATGGGGAATTTGTCACAGCCTATGTCAGAAAAGGTGCGCATTTCTTAGCGATCATTACCAATGATGCTTGGTGGGGAAATACAGCTGGACATAAACAACTCCTCAGCTATGCGCGATTGCGTGCCATTGAAAACCGCAGAAGTATTGTTAGGAGTGCTAATACAGGAATCTCGGCCATCATTAACGCAAAAGGGGAAATTACCCACAAACTTCCCTATGAAATTCAGGGCGTATTGAAAGGGAAATTTGCTCCCAACGAAAAGATTACTTTTTACACCCAATATGGAGATTATATTGCTCGTTGGTCAGGATTCGTCGCTGTTTTGTTTTTTCTAATCGCAATCAGCGGAAGATTGAAAAATCCATAAAGATTAAATACCACAATTCATTACAGAGAAAATTCGTATTGAACGACCAAAAACTGAATGATTTTTGATGAGATCGATTTCCATGGAGAATGATTATTTATTGTTATTTTCGCTTTAATAAATAAAATTTAACCAAAAAGGTAATATCCTTCTTTTGCTTCTTGATAATGATTTAATGAAAGAGATAGATTATGAGCAGGTTTAAACTTTACACCAAAACAGGGGACGACGGTACCACAGGATTACTGTCTGGAAAACGCGTCAGCAAACACCATGTTCGCGTAAAAGCCTACGGTACTGTAGATGAATTGAATGCATGGGTTGGCATGATCAGAAACTATGAATTGGACGCAAATATTCAAAATACACTTATCAAAATTCAGCGGGAATTGATGACCGTAGCATCTCAATTGGCTGACGACACCTCCATTGAAGTTTCAAAATTGGTCAATCTTTTAGATCCTATTAATGATGATGATATCAAGTATTTAGAAAACCAAATAGACTTGATCAATCTTGAGTTACCTGAACTCAAAAACTTCGTCATTCCAGGCGGGCATGTTATCGTTTCCTACACTCACTTGGCCCGATGTACTTGCAGAAGAGCAGAAAGATTTGTTACCGAGTTGAATGAAAGCGAAAATGTTCCCGAAATCATTATCGCATACATTAACAGACTTTCGGACTTCCTATTCATACTGTCAAGAAAATTAGCCAAAGATTTTGAAGTAGAAGAAATAAAATGGATCGTTCAAAAAAAATAGCTCACCGACTTGCCTAATTCTATTAAAAATCTATTTTTGCAAA
>JABGSU010000047.1 GCA_018647605.1 Flavobacteriaceae bacterium
CCCCCCCTACCTATAGAAATTGGGTTATCGAGGGAATGGTTTTCAACCCTTACACTCCAAAAAATAAGGATTTTTATTCCACCGATGTTTTTACGAATTACGCCCTTGACTGGATGGAGCAAACCCAAACTGAAAAACCTTTTTTTCTTTACCTTTCCTATACTGCTCCACACGACCCATTAATGGCTTGGGAGGAGGATATCGAAAAATACAAAGATCGCTATCGAGATGGGTATGAAGCGATTCGAAAGCAACGTTTTGAGAAACAAAAAAATTTGGGAGTTCTTCCCAAAAAAACCGTTTTATCCAAAGCAGCACATGTCGACTGGGATTTACTATCGGAGGAAGAAAAGAAATCAGAAAGTCGAACCATGGCAGTGTATGCAGCCATGATTGATCGATTGGATCAGAACATCGGTAGGTTACTAAATAAACTTGAAAAGCAAGGTAAATTAAACAATACGCTAATCCTTTTTACTTCAGACAATGGGGGGTCTGGTGAAGTCGTTAACATCAGAGGAGGGACTGGAGCTATTGGAGCACTTAGCAATTGGAAATCTCTAGGGAAAAATTGGGCAAATGTTAGCAATACGCCTTACAGGGAATATAAAAACTGGAGCCACGAAGGAGGCATCAAAACTCCTTTAATTGCTTATTGGCCAAATAAAATAAAAAACACTGGAGAAGTTGTCCATAAGCCCGTTCATTTCATAGACTTCCTCCCTACTCTTAAGGAAATTATTGGTGCGGAATATCCCGCTAAATATAATGGGGACAACATCATTCCCAGTCCTGGACAAAGCTTTTTACCCGAAATACTAGGAAAAGGTAGACAAGAACGTGAAGGAGCTCTTTTTTGGGAATGGCGTCATGGTAAAGCAATAAGGAAAGGAAACTGGAAAATGGTGGCACACAAGCAGGTATGGGAACTTTATAATCTCGAAAAAGATCCCGTTGAGGAAAACAACCTTATTGATCAAGAAACTGAAAAAGCTAATGCATTGAAAAAAGAGTACCTTGAATGGGAATATCAATTCAATATAAATGAACCATGAATCATTTAAAATTATTTTTATTAAGTATTGGGTTGGTACTATTTTCAATAAGAAACTATGCGCAATCTGACTATAAGGTAACCGATTACGGAGCCATCGGAGATGCCAAAACACTTAACACCAAAGTACTTCAAAAATTGATTGACCGAGTGAGTCAAAACGGAGGAGGAAAAATAATTTTTCCCTCTGGAGTATTCCTAACAGGCAGCATTGAAATCAAAGATGACGTAGAACTTCATTTAGAGCACCAAGCCATTCTGTTGGGAAGTAAAAACCCCTTCCATTACAAAAAAATAGAATCACAAGACACCCTTTCTAATCGGGAAAATACAGCTTTAATCAGTGCCCATTTAAGAAACAATATTAAGATTACAGGGAAGGGAACCATCAATGGTCAGGGGGGGTATGTAGCGTTGGCTATGGATAGTTTGTATTATGCTGATCCAGAGTCTTATTACAAAATTTCAAAAAGTTATAACGAAAGAAGAAAAAGACCCAATGAAGGAGGGAGACCCAACCTCATATATTTCAATCAAACCAATAATATTAAGATTAAAGGAGTGACCATCAAAAATGGGGCGGAGTGGGTAACAAAAATAGAACTCTGTGACACTATTGAAATAGATAATATTAAACTAAAGAGTGATGTGTATTGGAACAATGACGGAATCGACCTAGTGGACAGTAAAAATGTACGCATTACCAATAGCGATATCAATGCTGCAGATGATGCCATTTGCTTTAAATCACATCACAAATTCTCTTATTGTGAAAATATATATGTTTCCAACTGTAAAGTCAGATCGAGTGCCAGTGCAATTAAATTTGGTACTGCCTCACACGGAGGATTCAAAAATATAACGCTCGACAATCTCTATATCTACGATACCTTCAGGTCTGCTATTGCCATTGAAGCCGTAGACGGTGGGTTTATCGATGGAATAAAAGTAAGTAACGTTAAAGCTGTGAATACATCAAATGCCATTTTTATAAAATTGGGACACAGAAATGCACCAGGTCCAGTGGGAAGTTTGCAAAACGTAGAAATCAAAAATATAGATGTGACAATACCCTGGGATACTCCAGACAAAGCCTATGAAATCCGTGGGCCTATACAGCCCTTTTTTCACAATATTTTCCCTTCTTCCATAACAGGAATCCCAGGACATAAGGTAAAAAACATAAAAATCGAAAATGTTGTGATCAGGTATCCAGGAAGAGGAAATCAGGCTTATGCCAATATGCCGACTTGGCGAATGGAAGGTGTACCCGAAAACAAGGGGGATTATCCTGAGTTCAGTATGTTTGGAGAATTACCAGCGTGGGGATTGTATGTCAGGCATGTATCGGGTTAAAAACTTAGAAATATTAGGCTTGAAGCCAAAGAAAAAGATTACCGACCTTCAGTTGTGATGGATGATGTCGATCACTCAGAAATAACCAACTTGGAGGTGTTGGGCGAAGGCTACCCCAAACAAATCGTTGTAAAAGACGTAAAAAATATTAAGATCAAGTCTGATAAGTCAGTTGAAATCATCGGAGAGCAGTCAGAAGTTCAAATACAATGATTAGGATTTTTCTTTCTATTGTTTTCTTCTCTGCCCTACTGAGTTGTAAGGAAGAGCCCTCAGAAAATCCCCCCAATATTTTATGGATTACTGTTGAAGATATCAGTCCTGACCTAGGAGCCTATGGAGATCCTATTGCCCACACCCCTACGCTGGACAAACTGGCTTCAAAAGGATTTTTATACACCAATGCCATTGCTAACGCTCCCGTTTGTGCCCCCGCCCGTAATGCCATCATCACTGGGATGTATCCTTCTTCATTGGGAACCCTTCACATGCGTTCTTTTTCCAAAGATATGAGAAGTTCGGGGAGGGTGCCAGATCATGTAAAACTCTATCCAGAAGTTTTGAGAGCTGCTGGCTATTACTGCACCAACAATAGTAAAGAGGATTATAATTTTGATTTAAAAAGAAATATTTGGGATGAATCAAGCAATACAGCCCACTGGAAAAACAGACCCGATAAGCATAGGCCATTCTTCTCTATTTTCAATTTAACAATGACCCATGAAAGTTGTATCAACAGTAAAGAAAAACACGATCGACTCACGCAAGATCTCCCGTCAGAGTTAAGAACAAATCCAAACACAATTGAAGTTCCCCCCTACTACCCAGATACTCCTGAAGTAAGAACCCTACTCGCCAGACATTACGACAATATTTCTGTCATGGATAGCGTGGTGGAAAAACTTTTAAAGGAACTTGAGGAAGCTGGAGAAAGTGAAAATACTATCGTATTCTTTTATTCCGATCATGGCACGGGCTTACCTCGCCACAAAAGATGGCTGTTCGATACCGGGGTCAAAGTTCCGTTTATCATTTACATTCCCAAAAAATACAAATCTCTTTATCCCTCCAAGCAAGGCAGCACAATCGATCAATTAATCAGTTTTATTGACCTAGCGCCTACAGTGATTCAATTGGCAGGGGCTGAAGTACCCGAAACAATGCAAGGAAAAGCTTTTTTAGGAAAAAATATTGAACCCGAAAGAGAGTATGCTTTTATCGCACGAGGCAGAATGGACGAACGTTATGACATTCAAAGGGGCGTAAGAAGCAAAAGGTTTAAATATTTACGCTATTATGAGCCCAATAAACCTTTCATTCAATACATGAATACCCCTGAGGGAGGCCCATTGATGACGGCCATCCGAAAGGCAGAAAAAACAGGGGTTTTAAGTAAAGAAGGGCAACAAATGGTAGCCACAAAAAAACCTACTGAGTCTTTATTCGATTTGAGTAAAGATCCTCAAGAATTAAATGATATCGCCAATGATCCCAGTAAGAAAAGGGAACTCATAAAACTCAGAGCCGTTCATGACCAATGGATGAAAGAAGTTATGGATGTTGGATTGATCCCTGAAGCCATCATCCGTGGATGGGAGAATAAAAACAATCAACCAATATACAATTGGATCAGATCACAAGAAAATTTTTACGATAAACTATTGTTGATGTCTTCCACGGTAGATGAAGATATCTTATTCGAAGGCTTAAACCATAAGAATGAAGCAGTTCGCTATTGGGCAGGACAAGGATTTTACAATTTTGATAAAAAAATCAGATCTGTTACCATCCAACGCCTAGAGAAAAAGTTAAGCGACCCCGTCATTAATGTAGGAATCAGTTCTGCTAGAGCCTTATTGAAACACAAACAGTATTCTGAAAAATTGGAGCAAGTTTTAGCCCAAGGCTTGAAAGATCAAAACGAATGGACTCGATTACAAACCGCTTTGGTTTTAGATGATTTTAAAAAACCCCTAGAGGCGATGGAAAAGGAAGCTAAAGCTCTTATCAAAAATGATTACAACAAATACGTAGCTAGGGTTCTTAATCGGGCATTAAATAAACGCTATGGGACATCAAACAAAGTGAGATAAGGTTGGTTTGTTTAAAAAATTCTTAAAAAAGAAGCGAATAGGTTAAATTATTCAAAAATTAAATTATTTTTGATTGTAATTCGTGTGCGTACACTACAAAAATAAAATAATATTAAAACATTATAATGGATTTAAACAGAAGGAAATTTATCAAAGATGCATCACTGGTTTCGGCTGGAGTAATGGTTGGTGTGAGTGGAGTAAGTGCTGCCAGCACAGCCATGAGTGCCCAAAGTTACAAAAGGATTATTGGTGCCAATGATCGCCTCAATGTAGGAATAGTAGGTTTTTCGAGTAGAGCCAAAGGATCTCTAATTCCCGCTTTTCAACAACATACAAAACAACAGAATTGTCAAATCATCGGTGTTTCTGACATTTGGAACAGAAGAAGAGAAGATGGAAAAGCATTCTTAGAAAAAGAGACAGGAAACTCAATTACCACTTGGCGTAATAATGAAGAAATGTATGACAAAAATGAAATTGATGCTGTCATCATCTCAACTGCAGATTTTCAACACGCCCTTCATACTGTTCAAGCAGCCAATGCCAAAAAGGACGTTTATGTTGAAAAGCCTTTTGCAGAAACCATGGAAGATGCTCGATTGGGAAAAAAAGCGGCAAACGATGCAGGAATTGTTCTCCAAGTAGGATCCCAACGTAGAAGCGGAAAAAATTATCACGCTGCCGATAAGTACATCAAATCTGGTGCTTTTGGAGATGTTGTTATGGTAGAAATGACTTGGAATGTTAATCAACCAGGCAGATGGAGAGTTTATCCCAATAAAGTCAGTGATATTAAAGAATCTGATGTCGATTGGAAGCGTTATTTAATGAATCGTCCCTACCAAAAATGGGATCCGAGAAAATATTTAGAATATCGATTGTTCTGGCCTTTATCTTCAGGTATTCCTGGGCAATGGATGGCCCACCAAATTGATACCGTTCATTGGTTTTCAGGTTTGGCACATCCCAGAAGTGTCGCCGCCAATGGAGGTATTTACTTGTGGAAAGATGGTCGTTCCAACTTTGACACCATGACGGCTGTATTTGATTACGGTCCTCTAGAAGATCCTACTTCAGGATTTCAAGTGGTTTACTCCTCTCGATTTACGAATTCTGCCGGAGGCACTAAAGAAATTTATTATTCTAACGGTGGGGAACTCAATATGAAAACCAATAAAGTAACCCCAAACGGTGGACTTACTGATCGCTTTTCCAAACCAATGAATATGAAGTCCAATCTATTAAAAGAATTTTCACTTTCCGAATTGGACGCCAAGGTGGTTACATCTGCCAATACTGGAGTAGACAACATGACATCCAACCATATGCTAAACTGGCTAGAATGTGTTCGATCAAGAGAAAAAACCAATGCACCTGTAGAAGCAGGATACAACCACTCTATCGCTAACATCATGACCACAGCATCGATGAGAACTGGACTAAAAGCCACTTTCGATGAGGAAAATCAAGAAGTATTAGCAGGTGGTAAAGTCTTTAAATATTAACACAGAAAATGTTAAAAACTTTTATAATAATCAGTATCCTTAGTATTAGCATGTGCTCATGCGATGGGCGACCCAAAACAACCGAAGCGGATTCCACTTCGGTTGTTTTTGTTAATGATACAGAAAACCAAAAGGTTGATGTAAAACTAAATGGCACACTGTTTACCAGTTACCATTACCAAGGAACATTACCCAAACCCGTTCTATTTCCTTTGGTTACAGCAAGTGGAAAAACCTTAACCAGAGGTTTTCCCATTGACCCCAAACCTGGGGAACGTGTAGACCACCCCCATCACATGGGTCATTGGTTCAATTACGGAGATGTTAACGGTTTGGACTTCTGGAACAATTCAGATGCCATTCCTGAAGAAAAACTAGAAGATTATGGAAAAATCGTTCACGGTGAAATTGTAAAAATCGATCAAGAAAATGCAAGTCTCAGTGCCAAAAGTAGATGGCAAAATATTGATGGAGAAGCAATATTAGACGAAAACACCGTTTTTAAATTTTCCCAAGAAGGCAAAACCAGAATAATCGATCGATACACTTCCTTAAAAGCACTTCAGGAGGTCTCTTTTAAAGACAACAAAGAAGGCGTCTTTGGAGTAAGAGTAACCCGTGCCATGGAACTACCTTCCAAAAAACCAGCTATTTTTGTCGATGCACAAGGCAATCCCACAGAAGTAAAGGTTTTAGATAATACGGGGGTCAACGGTAACTATCTCAGTAGCGAAGGTTTGGAAGGTAACGATGTTTGGGGAACACGGGCAGAGTGGGTTAAACTTTACAGCACCATTGAAAAGGAGGCAGTTTCCATTACCATATTGGACCACCCTGACAATGTAGGATACCCCACCTATTGGCATGCAAGAGATTACGGTCTTTTTTCGGCCAACCCTTTGGGGCAAGCTATTTTTTCAAAAGGAAAAGAAACTCTAAACTTCGCTTTACAAAAAGGGGAATCCGTTAACTTTCATTACCGAATGCTCGTTCACAACGGTTCTGTTTTAAAACCGAAGGACATCAGTAAATTTTCACTGGTTGAAACCCAATATAAAAACTATTTTGACGGTGGTAATTTATCAAAGTGGATCCTACCTGAAAACAATATTTGGTGGACGGTTGAAAACGATGTTCTAAAAGTTAAAAGTGGCCCAGACCAAAAAGGATCTACCCTGTGGACCCAGGATCAATTTGATAATTTTCGTGTTCGACTTCAATTTAAGTTTGGATCCGGTACAGTAGATTCAGGAATTTTTATAAGGGGGGATGACTCAAAAAACGCTCAAATCCAAATCGGAATTTCTGGCTCACTAAAAAGAGATATGACAGGATCTCCTTATGTTCCTAAACAAGGGTATCCTAAAGAAGCTACTTTGGTAGCATCATTGCTCAAAAAAGACGACTGGAACAATATGGAAGTTGAAACCATCGGAAATAGATACCGTGTTTGGCTCAATGGTCAACAGGTTATGGATTACATATTAGAGGATGCAAATTTAACAGGGCCCGTCGGCCTCCAACTTCATGGCAACAGAACTATGGAGATTTGGTATAGATCCATTGATATAGCAAGTTTTTAACTTTGCTTGTAAATTAGATCAATCACCTTCAAAAATTTAATATTTTAGTGTGCGATTCGTTTTTTTTTAAATTAAAATACTTTTAGATCACATGCTAAATAAAATTTTTGTCGGTACAATAACACTATTTTTGATTCAGTTCAGCTTTGCTCAAGATACGCAAAGGAAACTGGACGACATCATCAAAGAGTGGGCTGCACCCACTGCTTTTCCAGATCATGTGATTTTAAGCGCACAAGTTGATCCCTCCCGGTCGATTGGAATTAACTGGCGAACCCATGCAATTAATTCGTCGGGGTCTGTCGAAATTGCCGTTGCGGGCCCTGGCCCGGACTTTAGAGAAAAGAGTAAAACTTATACTGCCAAAAGAACGCTAATTAACTCTTCTTCAGCAACCAAAGATGGTTTTAAATCTTCTTTCTTTGAAGTTAAAGTGGATGGATTATCCCCCAACACACTCTATGCTTATCGGGTTGGTAATCAAAGCTTTAAAAGCGAATGGCATCAGTTTACTACCGCCAATGACCAATCGACTCCCATCTCTTTTTTATATGTCGGTGATGCCCAGAATTATATTTTGGAACTTTGGTCAAGGGTCATCAGAAATGCATACAAAAAAGCTCCAAATTCTGATTTTTTTATCCACGCAGGAGATTTAGTTAATGCAGCTCATGATGAAAGCGAATGGAACGAATGGTTTGCAGCAGGAGGTTTTATTCACAGTGAAATACCTTCCATTGCTGTCCCTGGAAATCACGAGTACCGTGGGCTAAATCCTAAAAAATCTAGAAGCGACAGAAAACTTTCTCTACAATGGAACGCTCAATTTGGCTTCCCCAAAAATGGGCCTGAAGAACTCCTTGAAACTTGTTATTATTTGGATTATCCTGACCTAAGAGTCATTGCGCTAAACAGCAATCGTGATATAGAGCTACAAGCCCAATGGCTCAAAAAAGTATTGTCCGAAAACGATAAAAAATGGACAGTAATCACTTACCACCATCCCGTATTTTCTGCTTCAAGCGGAAGAGACAATTCAGAACTAAGGGAACACTGGAAACCCCTTTTTGAAGAATATAAAGTTGATTTAGCCCTACAAGGACATGACCACAGCTACGCCAGAGGCGCGATATATGAAAATCCTGTCTCAGTGAAAAAAGAAAAAAACAGCAAAGCAGTAATCGGACCTGTTTACGTGGTATCTGTTAGCGGTGGTAAAATGTATTCGCTTAGCGAAACGGGCTGGGATGAATTTGGAGCTACCCAAGAAAAAACAGGGGAACGCAAGCAACTGTTTCAGCATATTTCTATCGATGGAGATCGTTTGATTTATCAATCTTTTACCGCAACCGGAGCTTTATTTGATCGCTTTGAACTATTCAAAAAAAATGGAGAAAACCTCTATTTGGATTAAAAAATATCTTCAGAATTACATTGAGTGATAAATGAAAAAGACGTTAATTTACTTTTTTCATGTTCTTTTTGTTTTAGCAAGTTTTGGTGCTGATGCCCAATTATCATCTGTTGAGCCCAAAGAAATCATACTACTTATTGGACAATCAAATATGGCGGGAAGAGCCGAGTTACTTCCTTCGGATATGCAAATTGTAAAAAACGCTTTTGTTTTGGATAGTCTCAACCAATGGAGTCCTCTCAAAAGTCCTCTCAATATTCATTCCTCCATCCGAAAGATTGCCAGTATGCAACGGTTCAACCTCGGTTATTCATTTGCTGAGGAAATTGTTCTTTCTGAAACGATTAAACCACTCGGTTTGGTTGTCAATGCGAGGGGAGGAACCAAAATCCACCAATGGATTCCTGGGACTCACTATTACCAAGAGGCCGTTAGAAAAAGTTCCTTAGCTAAGGGTATAGGTGGAAAAATTGTAGCAACACTCTGGCTCCAAGGAGAGAGTAATCTTAATGATTTGGATGAAAATTATAAAAACTATTTCAATAATCTAAAATCAATCATTTACGCTCTAAGAAAAGATTTAGAAAACGATGAAATGATTTTTATTGCAGGCGAACTAAATAAGAACAAACCAGAAAATGAGATTTTTAAAAAGATGCTCAGTAGAATTAACACAGAAGTTCCCAATGCAGGATTGGTAATATCTGAGGGGACCTCTACCTTCGATGGAACACACTACGACAATAAAAGCCTGAAAATTATCGGAAAGCGTTTTGCCCAAGAATTCAAGGAATTATATCAAAAAATTAAATGAAAAAAAAATCATTTTCAGTTAAGGAATTTTTAGCGCAGGACATATTTTAGAAGTTAATAAGATATGGACTTGTTTTTTAAATATTTACTTAAATTTGGACATGTTTAATCACTAAATAAATAAAATGGCAACGTACGAATGTGATAATTGTGGTATGGCAGTCAACGCAAGTTGCGCCAAATGTGACCAAGCTCTGGTCGATGACATACTTAAATTGGATAATGGGACAGAAGTCCAAATCTCCAGATGTCCTGAATGTGAAGGAAAAATCAAATCTCCTTCTTGTTGTGGTGTCGAAATGATATGTGATAATTAATTTTAAACTTAATATTTATTTCAAATGAAAAAACTATTCTTTTTATTGCTTTTAGCTACTGCTACATTAACTCAAGCACAAGATTTTAGAGGCCTAGACAAAAGCCCTATGGATCGTGTTTTTTACCCTACTTCTAATCGTGAGACTGACAAGGCCATAGTCATTACCTATAGTCGTCCTCAATTGAAAGGAAGAAATTTAGAAACTTTAGTCCCTACCTATAAAATTTGGAGAACAGGAGCCAATGAGGCCACAGAGGTCAGACTTTTTAAATCCATCAAAATAGGGAATTCTGTTGTCAAGGCTGGAACCTACACCATGTATTCTTATCCTAAAGAAGGTACTACAGAAATCATCATCAATTCTGCAATCCATGTTTGGGGTGCCTACGGTTATAACGAAGCTAATGATGTAGCGAGAATAGAAGTTCCCGTAACAGAATCAGCAGACTTTCTAGAAGCATTTTCGTTTGCTTTTTCTGGAGAAGGAAAAAATGTAGTTCTTCATGGTGGATGGGGAAACGTAAGAGTGGAGATCCCTATCACAATTCTATAAATTGAATTAACAACCATAATCAAAACCCCTTATTTAGGGGTTTTTTTATTTATTCAACTTGAGTGACTATTGTTTTTTTGAATTATTTTAGTCAATAATTAATAACCCTATGAAACAGTTTCTTCTGGATTTCTATCAGCGTTTGGGAATCAACAAAGCTATGGCTGAAGATTTGGAGGCCATTACCTTCGCGATGATCATTTTTGTATTGGCGTTGGGAATTTGGTTGGTCACCAGGAGGGTCTTTAGATTGATTTTTTTAAATATTTCCAAAAGGACTAAATCAAAATTTGACGATTATTTGATCCAAAATAAAATTCCCGAAACCCTCTCCTATTTCCCTTCCCTATTTATATTGATCAGCTTTCTACCTCCCTTACTTCAATCCTTTCCTATTTTCGAAAAGTTAAGTGATTCTTTACTGAATATTTTGGGAGCAGTCATGACCATTTTCCTGGTACGACGTTTGTTAAATTCAATAAAAGATTTTCTTAAAACCCTCAAAAATTTTAAAGACAAGCCTATTGACAGTTACATACAAGTCATTATGATTTTTGTATGGTTTATTGGCTTGATGGTGATTTTTTCCATTTTATCAGGAAAGGACATCAGTACATTTTTGGCCACCTTAGGGGCCCTTTCAGCTGTTATTTTATTGATTTTTAAAGACACACTACTCGGTTTCGTTGCCAGTATTCAAGTTACCATCAACGATACGGTTCGAATAGGAGACTGGATCAGTATGCAGAGCTATAATGCCGATGGTGATGTGATTGAGATCAACCTGTCCACTGTCAAAGTCCAAAATTTTGACAATACCATTACCTCCATTCCAACCTACAAATTGGTTTCTGACTCGTTTGTCAACTGGCGAGGCATGAGTGAATCGGCAGGGAGAAGAATCAAAAGAGCGATATTGATTCGGGTATCCAGTATCTCCTTTGTTGCTGATGAACAGCTTCAAAAGCTAGAAAAAATAGAACGAATTGCTTCCCATATTTCTCAAAGGAAAAAAGAAATCGAAATCGAAAACCAAGCCAAGGGTGCTGACAAGTCACTTATGCTCAATGGGAGAAATCTGACCAATATAGGATTGTTTAGACACTATGCATTGGCCTATCTACAGGATCATACTGAGATAAACAAGGATTTGACTTTGATGGTAAGACAACTGGCACCAACCTCAGAAGGCGTACCAATCGAGGTATATGTTTTTTCTAAGGACAAGGTTTGGGTGAATTATGAACGTATCATGTCAGATATCTTTGATCATCTATTGGCTGCTATTCCTTATTTTGAACTGGAGTGTTTTGAATACAATTCCAATCCAGATTTTTCAAAAAAAGAAAAGCATTAAAAATCAATTTTTTATAAGGCTTTTTCTATAAGATTCTCATTACTTTTAACGACTATAAAAAAAACACTGACCATTTATGGATTTTTCTCAACTATATACTCCAAGTTTTAGAAACAGAAACAAAGCTCACTTTGCAGCCATCGTAAATTTGGCTTTAGCAGACGATCACATCTCTGAAGAAGAAAAAGCTTTTATTGATCGATTGGCCATTTATCTCGAAATTGATCCTGATGTTGTCAACGAAATAATGGAATCTCCACAGCTTCATAAAATAGATCCCCCTGTCGATAAAAATTCCCGATTGGAAAGATTACACGACTTGAGTAGAATGATTTATGCAGACAATATTGCTGATGAAAATGAGAAAAAATTATTTCAAAAGCTGGTCGTTGGATTAGGTTTTGAGGCCAGTCAAGCCAATCAAGTGGTAGAAAAGGCGTTGGATATGGTAGCCAAGGGAATTGACCAAGACGATTTTGTCGCCACATTTAAGATTTAATAACTTAAATCCGATATCATATATCCCATTTCTTCATCCGCCATCATTTCTTCCTCATCGATATAAAGTGAAGTGGGATAACCCTTTTCTGGATGATACGATACTTCTGTAACAAAGGAGTTATTTTCCTCGGCTTGTTCAATTCTGTCAAACAATTGAGGAATTGTCATTACCCCCCAATGTGCCTCTGAGTCATAAGCAACTTTATTCACTGTGATTATTTTACCATTGGATACCTCCACTGACTTGGGAAGGGTAGCTTCGATCAAGCAAAAACACGTAATCTGAAAGGTATAAGTATAGGAATCAATGGCAAGTGCTTCCCATTTTATTTTGTTTAGTTCAAGATCACTCAAAGGCTCTGTATTTTTTTTGTTACAAGCCCATAACAAAAAAACCATAAGACAGGAGAGGTACGTTTTCATTTGAATTTATTTAAACCTGACCAAATATAGCGTCAGATCAAGATTTAAAAACCTTTTGATAACGCCAATAAGAAAATGCTCCTAAGATAGCAATAATAACAATAGCATAATAGACAAAACTTGGGGTAATGATCTTATCACCACTGGCATAGGAATGCAAACCTACCAGATAAAAATTGACTCCAAAATAGGTCATCAATATACTGGCAAAGGCAACAATGCTCATAAAGTTAAAAGTCCAATTACTCCTTAGACCAGGAACAAAGCGCATGTGAATCACAAACGCATAAACCAAAATACTGATCAAGGCCCATGTTTCCTTGGGATCCCACCCCCAATAGCGTCCCCAACTTTCATTGGCCCACATACCTCCAAGGAAATTTCCTATGGTTAACATAATTAAACCGATAGTAATGGCCATTTCGTTTATGGTAGTAATTTCTTTAATATTCAAATCCATTTTTTTCTTATTCTTTTCAGTAGTGAAAATAGTTAAGAATAAAGCTACAATTCCTAATATCATTCCTAAAGAAAATGGACCATAGCTTGCAACAATAATAGAAACATGAACTAACAACCACCAAGAATTTAATACGGGTTGAAGATTTGCAATTTCTGGATCTAACCAGTTTTGATGTGCGAATGCTAAAATAACAGCAGTTAAGAAAGTAGTTGCTGCAATAGTTAATGATGATTTTCTTCCAAAGGCTAGACCAAATAGCATAGTAGCCCAAGCAACATAAATAATAGACTCGTAAGCATTACTCCATGGAGCATTTCCACTAATATACCAGCGAC
>JABGSU010000048.1 GCA_018647605.1 Flavobacteriaceae bacterium
GTCCAACCATTTGGCTTTGCCGTGAAAAAAGTGATTGAAAACCAAACCCAAAACGACGGGAAGGATTACCATTTTTACAATGCTGAGCATCATGGCCAAAAAATCAATAGGCACAAAAGCCCCTGCAAAATACTTCATTAAAAGGGGGGTCATAAAAGGAGCTACTACGGTGGCTACTGCGGTAAGTGTAACAGAGAGTGCTACATTGGCTTTGGCCAAATAGGCCATTACATTGGAAGCCAATCCACTGGGTGAAGATCCTATTAGGACTACCCCAGCAGCGATTTCACCAGGGAAATCAAATAGGGTAGCCAAACTGAAACCTAGGAAAGGCATAATACTGAATTGACAAATTATGCCTACCAATACCCCTTTAGGCATTTTGATGACGCCATAGAAGTCATTAAAACTCATGGCAGTTCCCATACCAAACATGATGATTTGTAAAAGAGGTACGATGAGTTTTTTAAGTTGAAAATCACCCCATTGTACAAAAGTTTGGGGGTAGAACATTGAAAGACTTACGGCAGCAAAAATTAATACAGTAAAAGAAAACCCCTTTAGATTTTGGCTACCCCTCATACCTATGGCTAAGGTCAAAAAGAATAGGATTAGTGGTGGACCTGTCATGGCGGTATTCCCAGAAAAATAGAGTCCAATGGCCAAAATAAAAAGCAATCCAGAAAGTGCAAGAAGGTACTTTGAGAGTGTTTTCATTTTATTTCCAGTCATTACTAGCCAAACCGTTTAAATCATATACTACATTTCCAGCTCTGAGGGTCAACTCACATTCTATTTTTTGCTTTCCTTTCATCCTTTTACCACGGGTATCAATAAAACCAAAATCGCCTTTTCTGATGTTGAGTATTGCAACATCAGCTTCGGCTCCTACAGACAGGTGCCCCAAGTCTTTTCTCTGGATATATTGAGCGGGTTTTGAGGTGGTTGTTGCAATGACTTCTTGGATACTTAATCCCATGTTTAAAAATTTAGACATGACATTGTTGATGTTTTTCATTCCTCCATTCATACTGCCCGTATGGAGATCGGTACTGATGACATTGGGTTTAAACCCTTGTTGGACTGCAGGGATGGCTTGTTTAAAGATAAAGCTACCGCCACCGTGACCTACGTCAAAAACAATGCCTCTTTTTTGAGCTTCAAAAACATAGTCTCTTACTTTTCCATTTTCGCCCACAATCGGCGTCCTGCCGTTAACATGGGCATAGGCATGGGTTAAAATATCTCCAGGTCTTAATTTTTCCAATAATAATTTATCCAAAGGGAGCTCAGGATTACTTCCTCCAAAATCGATCATTACAGGCATACTAGCTAGTTTTCCCGCCTCGACAGCAAGTTCAGTTGGAGTCCAATCATATCCCATAAAGTGGGCTAGTTTAACACCTACTACATGATCCTTATTTTGTTTTGCTACTATAGCAGTCGTTTTTGGATTCATGTCTTCAATATTTTGCTCTCTAGCTCCACCACTCATTCCTTCACCAACAATGTTGAGAAAGGTTAGTACTCGGGTTTTTGATGGATTAATTATCTGAGACTTGTAAAGGTCAAAATTCTTCCATCCAGGACTGCCCGCATCAACAACAGTTGTAACACCAGCTCTGAAAGTGAAACCATCAGGAGGAACTGCTTGATAGCTATTGGCCAGATATCGGTTGTGTTCAGTTCCAAAAAAATTGTGGGTATGCATATCTATTAATCCTGGACTAACAATAAGTCCAGAGGCATCAATGACTTTTTTGGCCTGAGCGTCGGGAATATTTTTTTTAATGGCGGCAATTTTACCCCCTTTAATGGCAAGATCCATTACCTTATCAATGTTATTTACTGGATCAATAATATGCCCCCCTTTAATAACAAAATCATAGGATTGCGCTTGGAGTGAACCGCTCATAAGCACAAGCATTAAAAAAAATAGTTTGAAATTTTTCATGATTCTTGATTTAAATTACAATCTCTAATGATTATTTTTTGTTTGATTTTCGATAGTTTTCAACTTCTTCGGCTGAAATGCTTCCTGCGTCATTGCCAAAGTGAGTTCTAATATAAGTTAAAACATCCGCAATTTGATCGTCATTTAGAAATGAATGTTGAGGCATTACACCGTCATAAATTTCTCCATTGACTTCAATTGCGCCTTCCATTCCGTTGAGAATGATATGAACCAATCGTTCCTTATCGCCCGTCACCCAGTCGGTACCGTTAAGAGGCGGGAATCTTCCTGAGGCTCCCATACCGTTGGATTGATGGCATGCCATACAATATTGATTGTAAATTTTTTGGCCAATGGCTAGGTCTTTGGGTTCTATTCTATCAGCAACGATATCAGGGGTTTTGATGTGACTGAGTGTCTTTCTTTTTTCCATTTCGGCCAGTTGTTGTGTACCAAAATTTTTACGATCTCCTTTAAATTGTACTTTCCAAATCCTCCCTTTTTCTGTTTCCCCTAAATACATTGATCCATCGGGAGCAAAAGCGATACCCATGGGTCGAAATTCGGCATCCCGAGTATTGACAATGGGATCCACTCCTGCAAAACCATCGGCAAAAATTTCATATTCTCCAGAGGGTTTTCCGTTTTTATAGGGTACAAAACCTATAAAATAACTTGACTGAGGATAGGGTGCTCGATTCGTAGAACCGTGAAATGCAATAAAAGCACCATTTTTATAGTGATCGGGAAAAGCATCACCAGTATAAAATACTAGATCGTTTGGAGCCCAATGCCCAGGAAATCCAATCACAGGATCTTTATAGTCAGCACATCGACCTATGATACTACCATCTCCACCGTATTCTGGCGCTAAAACCTTTTTACCTTGCATTTGATCGTAAAAACAATAGGGCCATCCAAAGTGGTCACCCATTTCAATTTTAACAAACTCCTCTGAGGGGAGCATGGCACTTTCCCACTGGCTGAAGTGATTGGGCCACAGTCGATGCAAATCGTCTCTTCCGTGGACAACTGCATAAAGGCTTTGGTCTGAAGTATTCCAGTCCAATGCCACAATACTTCTGAGTCCGCTGGCATAAAAATCACCGTCTTCCTGGGTTTGCCCAACTTTTTCTGCATCAAAACGCCAGATACCTCCATGGTCTTCTAGAAGGGGGCAAGGGTCTTGACCCGGAACCAAGGGAGTTCTTTTTGGATTTTGACAGGCATTGTTGGGTGCGCCAAAGGGAACAAAAATGTGTCCTTCCTCATCGAATGCTATGGGCTTGCCGATGTGTTCATGGGAGCCGTGTGCGTGATCGTCATGTACAATGATTTCAATCGGTCCTGTGGGAACGAGCTCTTCCTCATCCAGTTTGATCCTGTAAACTGTGAGCTGAGAGCTGAAATATAAATATCCCTTGTATATTCTTGAAGCGGTAGAATAACTGCCTCGTTGGGGCATGTGGTAGGTGCCAAACTTAACTAGAGAGTCGGCAACGCCATCATTATTCAAATCTCTAATGGCAGCCATAACACCTGCTTCACTGGGACGTTTGAATTTGGCGTATAAATCTCCATTTTTGTTGACGGCCATATGCCGAACAGTTTCTGTAATACTGTCGACAAAAACAGTGGCTTCAAACCCTTGGGGGAGAAAAAGGGGACTGTTAGGCGTAGGATCTTTACACCCCAAAATCATTATTGTAATTATGATATAAAATATTCTCAAATAATAAATTTTCAAATTCTTCATTTTATCAATCTTCATTTTCAATCTCTAAGCTTATTGTTTTATTGGAATTTTAAAAGTCCAAAATATTCCGGACGATGGAAGTCGGGATTGGGAGTTTTGACCGGATTCCAACTTAGATAATGCTTTTTGGTAGTATTATCTCCACATTTATAAAAATTAGCATTGGAAGTCAGTTTGGAAAAACTAAATCCCTTGTTGTAGGTAAATATAGAGGAAGGAATAACGATGACCATTTCCCATTCATATGTTTCAGATTTTTCTTCAAAAGGGACATTGCCCAAGGTGGACCATGTTTTGATTTGATTTTTGATCATTTCTGCGGGAATAAAAGTGCGTTCTCCTCGACCAGGTCCGTAGGCCAAATGGGTAGTGCCAATACAATTAAATTCAAAATTATAATAGTTTCCATCTTGCATTGGGTCTACAAAGAATTCTACGCAGCTATCTCTGTGAACAGCCGTATTGGGCTCGCTTTGTTTTGCCAAAACATGTTCCTCTTTGACGTAGTATTTTAAGAACATAAGACTGTCGTCATGAGCGATTCTGAAACTTACTTGGGGCTTATAAGAAAACTCCTTCCATTCTAACCAATCTACTTTGTTGAGTATTGTGTTTTCCTCCAAAGCCTCTGAAACACTCTCAAAGCTAATAGAATCTTTTACAAAAATCTTGTTTACAACTAAACTCTGGCTTGTTGTTTTCATGTCTGAACAATTGATTAGAGGTGTCAAAAGGAGTAGACTAATAAGTGTTATTTTATTCATTTTTTAAAGATAAATTTTTTAATTTACAAATTGAAAAATATGCTTATGAAACCCTTTACAACAAAAATATTTTTAATTGTTTTTGCAATTTTTATGTCCTGTGCTGAGAAAGAAGTTCTTTATCAGGCCGAAGATTTGGTTTTTGTAGGAGATTTTACCACAGGCCTTGAGGGCCCAGCTGTTGATATTGAAGGCAACTTATTTTTTGTTAACCCAGATCACAATGGGTCTATTGGAAAGGTAGGCATAAAGGGTAATTTTGAGCTATTCATTGAAAATTTACCAGAGGGGAGTATAGCTAACGGAATCCGTTTTGGCTCAGACCAAAGTATGTATTTGGCTGACTACACAGGACACAATGTTTTAAAGGTAAATATCCAAACTAAAGAAGTAATTGTATATGCCCATGATACCTTACTAAACCAGCCCAATGATCTGGCGATCTGCTGCGGTGATCGTATGTTTGCCTCTGATCCCAATTGGAAAGAAAGTTCAGGACAGCTTTGGAAAGTCGAAAACGGAAAATTTCAGCGAATAGCAAAAGATATGGGAACGACCAATGGAGTTGAAGTCAGTCCAGATGGCAATACTTTGTATGTCAATGAGAGTGTGCAAAGGAATGTTTGGGCTTTTGATTTAGATGCTGATGGTAATATCTCTAACAAAAGATTGTTTCACAAATTTGAAGATTTTGGGATGGATGGTATGCGTTGTGATGTAGCAGGAAATTTATATATCACTCGTCATGGTAAAGGTACCGTAGCCAAGTTATCTCCTGACGGAGAACTCTTGATGGAAATTCAAATGAAAGGAAAAAAACCTTCGAATATAGCTTTTGGAGGAAAAGACGGGAAGACTGCATATGTTACACTTCAGGACAGAGGATATATTGAAACTTTCAAGGTGGAACAAGCAGGGAGATCCTTTAGAGAAAAAATATAAAAATTGTAAAATTCATGTATTTAAGTGGGCTAGATTATGCTATTATTATTGCATATTTCCTGATCGTTTTGGGGGTAGGTCTGTGGATTTCAAAACTTGCACGAAACAATCTGGATCAATATTTCCTTGGTGGAAATAAAATCAAATGGTATTTTTTGGGATTATCCAATGCTTCAGGAATGTTCGATATTTCTGGTGTCATGTGGACGGTAACCCTTTTGTTTGTCTATGGTCTGAAGAGTGCATGGATACCCTGGTTATGGCCCGTTTGGAATCAGGTTTTTGTAATGATATTTTTAGCGGTATGGATCAGGCGGTCAAATGTGATGACCGGAGCCTCATGGATTCTCACCCGTTTTAGTGGAAGGGGAGGTATGCTGTCTAAAAACATCATTATCGTTTTTGCAGTCATTGGAGCGATTGGCTTTATTGCGTATTTTTTTGAAGGAATCGGTAAATTCTGTGCTACCATTCTCCCTTGGGATCTCAGTTTTCAGAATCAGATATTTAGCATCAGTTCAGAGAATGTTTATGCCCTTATTATCGTAGGGATTACGACCCTCTATACCCTCAGAGGAGGCATGATGAGTGTAGTAGCTACAGAGGTTTTTCAATACATCATCATGACCATTTCCAGTATCGCCATTGCTGTGATTGCCTTTAATGCAGTAGGCAATTCCGACATAATGGAGGTGGTGCCTGAAGGTTGGGATAAAATGTTCTTTGGTTGGAAAATGGATTTGGACTGGTCGGCCTCTCTCCCTCAACTTAACGACAAAATTGCAAGCGATGGTTTTGAGTGGATAGGGGCACTTTTTATGATGATGCTTTTCAAAGGTTTTTTTTCCAGCTTGGCTGGTCCTGTTCCAGGCTACGATATGCAGCGCTTACTTTCAACCAGAACTCCTTTTGAAGCTGCTAAAATGAGTGGTTTTACCATTGCCGTATTATTTTCCCCTCGCTATCTGATGATTGCAGCCTTTGCTGTTTTGGCTATTGTTTTTCTTACCCCAGAGATGGCCTCTAATCCACAGATTGATTTTGAAACCATTCTTCCTACTGCCATTGCTTCCTTTCTTCCTGCTGGTCTAAAAGGGCTACTTTTGGCAGGACTGATGGCTGCTTTTATGGGAACATTTGCTGCGGTTGTCAATGCAGCTCCTGCTTATATCGTCAACGATTTATTAAAAAACAGTTTATTGCCTGGAAAAACTGAAAAGACCTATGTCCGTTATGGATATTTATCTTCCTTTATATTGGTTTTGGTTGGAGTATTTTTTGGCTTTTTCGCCTCTTCATTAAATGCTATCACACTATGGATTACCGCCTCTTTGTATGGGGGCTATACTGCTGCCAATGTTTTGAAATGGGTTTGGTGGAGGTTCAATGGATACGGTTACTTTTGGGGGATGTTGGCAGGGCTATTGGCCTCTTCAATCAAGTTAATTTTCTTTGGTGAATGGATCGATATTTACTTTTTCCCCATCATTTTTGCATTTTCAATTTTGGGTTGTCTTTTGGGATCCTATTTCACTCCCCCCGATGACATCAAAGTGCTCAAAAGTTTTTATAAAAACGTGAGGCCATGGGGTTTTTGGAAGCCCATATTATTGGAAGTACAAAAAGAGGATTCAACTTTTCAGCCTAACGGGAGATTTTCTATGGATATGCTCAATGTGGTTATAGGTATTGTATGGCAAATGGCCTTGGTGGTTTGGCCCATATTTTTGATGATTAAAAAGTGGGATGCTTTGATACTATCACTTGCAGTAGTTGCCATTACCTCATTGTCCCTAAAATATTTGTGGTATGATCCCCTTAAAAAAGAAGTGAATTAAAATGACAGAAAAGGTTTTTATTAAGGGTACTTTTTTGGACGAAATCAGTCATGATATTCCCCATCAAAATTGGGGAAAAAAAGAGTGGTCATTGGATTTCAAATACATGAAATCTGTTGGAATTGACAAAGTGATTTTGATCAGGTGTGGTCATAAAAATTGGATTACTTATCCCTCTAAAGTTTTGGTTATGGAGCAAAAGGCTATTGTTCCCTATACAGACTTAGTAGCACTATTTTTACGTTTGAGTGAAGAAAATGAAATGGATTTTTATTTTGGCTTATACGATTCAGGGAAATACTGGACATCGGGAGCCTACAAAGAAGAGGTAAGTCTCAACTGCAAAGTGATCGACGAGGTTTGGGAACGTTATGGAAACCAGAAAGCTTTTAAGGGGTGGTATTTGTCTCAAGAATGCAATAAAAATATCGGGGGGATTATAGATCTCTATGCCCATTTAGGACAATACTGTAAGCAGGTGTCTTGTGGACTTCCAGTTTTGATATCACCTTATATTGATGGGGTAAAAAATATATCTCAATATACGGCTCAAAGTAAACGTGAACAAACCATAACACTTGATGAACACTTCAAAACATGGGAGACCATTTTTAAAGGTATTCAAAAAAGTGTTGATATAGTTGCTTTTCAAGACGGTCATGTGGAATACGACCAATTAGAAGATTTTATAAAGGTGAATAAATCTTTGGCAGATCAAAATCAAATGACCTCTTGGATTAATTCGGAAACTTTTGATCGAGATATCCCCATCAAGTTTCTGCCCATCAAGTGGGACAAGCTGAGATATAAGCTGGAGACAGCAGCTCAGACAGGAATTTCGGAGGCTATTACTTTTGAGTTCTCTCATTTTATGAGTCCACAATCGGCTTACCCGCAGGCGGGCCATTTGTATCGTCGTTATCAAGAATATTTAAAAGAAAAATAATGAGTCAACCTTCTTATTCGGACTTGTATTTAAAGGAATTGACACAACAGGTAATCCCCTTTTGGGAAAAATATAGTATCGATGAAGAATATGGTGGCTATTACAGCTGTATTGATGGCAATCATAAGGTTTATGATACTGACAAATTTGTTTGGTTACAAGCCCGACAAGTTTGGACATTTGCCACATTATATGATCGCCTTGAAAAGAAGGATTTATGGTTGAAAATTGCCCAGTCTGGAAGTGATTTTTTGGAAAAAAATGGACATGATGGGAATTGCAATTGGTTTTTTTCTTTACAGAGAAATGGACAAGCTTTGGTAGTGCCCTACAATATTTTCTCCCACGCTTTTGCTTGTATGGCTATGGGTAAAATATATCAAATTACAGGAGAAGAAAAACACAAAAAAGTTGCCATAAAAAGCCTAAATCAAATTTTGGATCGGGCAGAAAAGCCTAAAGGTCAATGGGATAAGTCCTATCCTGGTTCTCGTCCCTTAAAAAACTTTGCCTTGCCTATGATTCTTTGTAATTTATACAATGAGTTGGGTGAATTGGTTCCAGAGGAGGAAAAACTTCAACGAATCCATGATTGTGTAGGTGAGATCTTAAACAATTTCTGGGATGAAAAGAGAGGTGTAATTCTAGAGAACATTACTCCAACGGGAGGCTTTTCAGATACTTTTGATGGTCGACTGGTAAATCCAGGCCATGGACTGGAGGCCATGTGGTTCGTCATGGATTTGGGCTTACAATTTGACAGAAAAGATTGGATCAATCGAGCAGTTGAAATGGCCTT
This sequence comes from Flavobacteriaceae bacterium, assembly GCA_018647605.1. Classification (GTDB taxonomy): domain Bacteria; phylum Bacteroidota; class Bacteroidia; order Flavobacteriales; family Flavobacteriaceae; genus UBA8316. Next base: position 9,000 of record JABGSU010000048.1, read on the forward strand.
ATCTATTGTGGAAAAAGGCTGGGATCAGGAGTATAAAGGTATTTTTTATTTTTTGGATGCAAAAGGACATCCCCCTCAGCAATTGGAGTGGGATCAGAAATTGTGGTGGGTTCATTTGGAGGCCATGATTTGTTTTCTTAAAGCTTATGAATTGACGGATTCAAAATCCTGCTTGAATTGGTTTGAAAAAATTCACCACTATACTTGGGAGCATTTCAGAGATCCACAACTAGGAGGAGAGTGGTTTGGCTATTTAAATCGAGGGGGTAAGCTGTCTCTCAATCTAAAAGGAGGAAAATGGAAGGGATGTTTTCACGTTCCACGTGCTCTTCTTAAGCTTTATCAAATTTCAAAAAAACTGAATATATAAACTAATATTCTTTTAGCAAAAAAAATAGACGGATGAATCGAATTCAGATTGCCTTGGTTGTCATAATGAGTTTAGTAGTCTCTTCGTGTGAAAAACCAACTTTGAAAACAGAGCTACTGGTCATTGGAGGGAGCACCAGTGGAGTCGCAGCAGCGCTTTCCTCGTCTCGACAAGGAGTAAAAACGATACTTTTAGAGGAGGGCCCATGGCTGGGTGGTATGCTAACAGCAGCAGGTGTTAGCGCTGTTGATGGAAACACCAAATTACCCTCGGGTATCTGGGGGGAATTTAGAGACAGTTTAATTCAACACTATGGCAACAAAAAAGCCTTACAAACCGGTTGGGTAAGTAACCACCTTTTCGAACCTTCTGTAGGCAACCGTATATTTCAAAATATGATCAAGAATGAAGCTTTGATAGCCCCTTTTTTTGGGACTAAAGTAATTGCCGTAGAAAAAAACAACAACGGTTGGAAGCTAGAGGTGAATGCCAATGATAAATTTTTTAAAATCCAGACTAAAATTATAATTGACGCTACTGAATTGGGAGATATAGCTGCAAAAGTGGGGGTGGCCTATAATATTGGGATGGACAGTCAGAATGCTTATGGAGAAGACATTGCGCCCGAGGTGGAAAACGATGTCATTCAAGATTTGACTTATGTAATGATCTTGGAAGATTTTGGATTGGACAAGACTATTGAAAAACCTGAGGGATATGATCCATCCCTTTTTTATTGTGCGAGCCAAAGTGTCAATTGTAAAAAGGATTCCATGATCAGGACTTTGTGGCCCAAAGACAGTTTGTTGTCATATGGACGTTTGCCCAATGGAAAAGTAATGATTAATTGGCCGATTAATGGAAATGACTATTATGTCAATGCTATTGAGCAAACTCCAGAAGAGCGGAAAGAATCTTTTGAAAAAGCCAAATTGAAATCTTTACATTTTTTGTATTACTTACAAACCGAATTGGGCTTTAATACCTATGGGCTTAAACAAGGGGAATTCCCAACGGAGGACAATTTGCCCCTTATTCCCTATCATAGGGAGTCGAGAAGAATCAAGGGACTTACGACATTAACTGTTAATCATCTTGCTCAGCCATACGACCAAGAATACCCCCTTTACAGAACTGGTATTGCTGTTGGAGATTATCCAGTGGATCACCATCATGCGAGTCATCCCAATGCCGAGGATTTGCCAGAACTTCATTTTTATCCTGTTCCGTCCTATAGCGTACCCATGGGTTGCTTGATCCCTCAAAATATCGATAACTTAATAGTTGCTGAAAAGTCTATATCTGTAACCAATATTGTGAATGGGACTACACGTCTTCAGCCTGTGGTTTTACAAATTGGTCAGGCTGCAGGACTAATTGCTACCCTGAGTATTAAAGAAAACGTCACTCCAGCAGCGGTTCAGGTCAGAGCTTTGCAAAGTCTACTTCTAGAGGAAGGCGCCTATCTTCTTCCCTATTTGGATGTCCCCAAAGATCATCCTCGTTTTAAAGTCTATCAGCGTATAGGGTCTACAGGCATCATGAAGGGAATAGGAATGAATGTGGGCTGGGAAAATCAAACTTGGTTTTTTGACAAAAAAGAAATGACGCAGTCAGATATGGATCATGCGTTGTATGAGTTGCGAAAGCACAAAGATATCCAAAGTCCTTTATCGCTGAATAATCATGATATGAGGATATGGTTTGTTGAACTATACCAAACTTTTTCACCCAACAAACCATTACCCTTATGGATAAAAGACCTCAAAACTTTGGAGGGCTATTTAGAAAAAGAAATGCCTCTCCAAAGGAATATTAATCGTGGAGATTTTGCAGTAATTCTAGATGCCTTGATAGACCCATTTCATTCACAACCTATTGATTTTTTGGGTCGGTTTTTTTCAGCAGATCATTAAAAGATATGAAGGTTTTAAATTAATTTTTGGAAGCCATTTTGTTTTCACAAGCCGACCCCGCTTTTGTTTTAGTATTTTTGTAATAGAATTTTAACCTATGAAAAAAAACCAACAAAGGAGACAAGCCTTAGTTTATCACGCCAAACCCAAACCCGGAAAAATCGAGGTGGTTCCTACCAAAAGCTATCGCACTCAAAGAGACTTAGCATTGGCCTATTCTCCTGGGGTGGCTATTCCCTGTCAGGAAATTGAAAAAAAACTCGAAAATGTTTATAAATACACCAACAAGGGCAACTTGGTGGCGGTCATTTCCAATGGAACAGCTGTTTTGGGTTTGGGCGATATAGGTCCTGAGGCTTCAAAACCTGTCATGGAGGGAAAGGCGCTACTTTTCAAAATATTCGCCGATATCGATGTTTTTGATATTGAAATCAATGAAAAAGACCCCGAAAAATTCATTCAGACTGTAAAAGCCATCGCACCTACATTTGGGGGGATAAACCTGGAGGACATCAAGGCTCCAGAGGCTTTTAAAATCGAAAATCGACTCAAAGCAGAATTGGACATTCCTTTGATGCATGACGATCAACATGGGACGGCTATCATATCCTGTGCTGCTTTAATCAATGCCTTAGAATTATCGGATAAAAACATAAATGAGGTCAAAATTGTTA
>JABGSU010000049.1 GCA_018647605.1 Flavobacteriaceae bacterium
ATTGATAATCTGCAGTTAACCGTCCTGAATAATTGACTTCATCGAAGCTGCGCTCTCCATCAGAGGGGAATCGGGTATTTTTATCCCCAATGATGGTATATACGTCACCCTTTCTTCTTCCCGAGAGGTCACTTCTTTGAAAGCTCAGGCCAGACGAAAAATTCCATTTTTCGCGAACAGTATTGTAGGTGATGTCTGCACCATAACGATGAGAGGGTAGCGCATTATCGTAGTTTTCGATAGAGGGAGCGCCCAAGAGAGAATTGATCTGAAAATAGTCGCCTTGTAAAGCATTTTTTAGGGTCAGTATATTGATGATCCCGGCTTTTCCTTCAGCATCGAACTGAGCAGAGGGAGCAGTGATGATCTCGATATTTTCAATACTGTTGGCAGGGATTTGACTCAATAAACTTTGAATATCAGACTGAACGGCTTTGTTGTTTAATAAAACCACAAAGCCAGTACTTCCTCTAAGGGTGATTTCACCCAAGCCATTGATGGCCAGGGAAGGCAAATTTCTGATGTCATCAATTCCTGTTCCACCCTTGGCGGTTGAAAATTCACTGGCAGAATATACTTGTCGGTAGATCTTATTTCGATTGGCGATGCGTTGAGCATCGACAACTACTTCATCTAGTATATTTTGACTGGTTTGTAAACCGATGACTCCCAAATCAAACGGAGTGTTTTTTTGAGCATCAACAATTCCCGTTTCTATAGTCTGATAACCAAGAAATGAGATTTCAAGTGAGAATTTACCATTGCCACCATCGGGGAGTAGAAAACTACCATCAGGTTTTGAAATAGTACCGTCTAAAATTTTACCCTCTTGTTTTAATACGATAGTGGCATACTCAATGGGGGTGTCTGAATTTTTATCCAGTACGATTCCCGAAATCTGACCCTGGGCACCGAAGGATATTAAACAAATTAAAATGAGTCTGACAATACATTTTCTACACATCTTTTTTACCCAATTTCATTCAATATATTCATGGCTCTCAAAATTAAATCAAGGTATAAAAGTAACATTTGAATTTATTTTAATTGATAAAGTCCATCTTTTCTTCTCTCACTCAGCAGTTTTAGTTTGCTCATAACTTCAGAAGGGAGATCTTCGAGGTGTCTTTTTTTGATGATGATAGAAAAGGAGGTCGAGTCTTTAACCATTTTTTCCAACGCATCGGGAGTAATTGTTTTTATTTTCCCTTGAGAGTAAAACTGACCAGAATAAGACTTGAAGGGGAAGACATAAAGCTCTGTTGACTCTACCTCGGGATGAAGTACCAGTATTTTGTCTGTATTGCTGGAGAGTATTTTTTGAACAGGTTCAAAAAAGTAAGCCCCAACCAACAGAATAGGGAGACTTACAGCAATATAAAAGATTGATTTTTTTTGCTCCAATGTTGGCCAATAGTGCGTGATTAAAAGGGCAATAGGGATCATTACTGGTAGGGTATAGGTATGGATCAAACTCTTTGAAAAAGTGAAGAAAAAAGGAGTCCACAATATCCAGAGCCAAAGAAAAAGTTGCCAAGGGTCATTCCAAATTTTTTTCAATCCCTTTTTCAGTTGACTCAAAAGGATAAAAGACCAAGGCAATGCACCGGCCAGCAGAAATATCCAAATGATTCCCAAAGGTTGTTGTTTGGGGAAGCCATATTTATCTCCCGACCATGAGGAATCTATAAAACGCAGGAAGTGTTCTCCCACTAGAAAATAGTCTATAAAACCTGGTGAATTGACTTCCATTAGCCAATACCAAGGTAGTGCAATTAAAAGGGTCAACAGTCCCCCTAATACCCAGGGGATTTGAAATATTCTTTTTAATGAAATTCGATGACGAATACACCAGACAAAGAGGGGAGGAAAACTCAGTACACCAATGATTGGGCCCTTGGACAACAACCCCAAACCGATACCTAAAAAAAATAGTAAACCTGATATTCTACTTTTTTCAGAATGGAGGAATTCCCAGAATCCCATCATTATCAGACCAATTGAAAAGGAGAGCATCAAATCGGTGGAAAGGACTCCGGCATGAAGAAAAAATTCGGGTAATGTAAAAAGGATAATTCCAGGGATCAATCCATTTATTTTTTTTTGGTGACCATAGGGGATCAGCAATAAAGCGATCAAAATTGCCACGATCCAAAAAGGAAGCCTGAGGGTAAATTCATGGACTCCCAACAGACTAATGGAACCAGCAGAAAGCCAAGCAGACAATGGAGGTTTGGCCCAAAAGGGAACACCGTAATCTATTTGCGGAACAATCCAATTACCCGTTTCAGCCATCAATCGGGCAACTTCACCATAGCGCGCCTCTGTTTTGTCTGTCAGTGGAATGACGGCGTTGAAAAATAAGCGAATTACTGCCAGAAGAACAAACACCCACC
>JABGSU010000050.1 GCA_018647605.1 Flavobacteriaceae bacterium
AATTCAATTCTCATACGCCACCCTCCAGAAAAAGTCGCCGTCAGTTGGTTAAAATCTTTAGATACAAACCCAAGGCCTGTCAATATTTTTTCAGATTGGGCTTTGTATTGGTAGCCTCCCAAAACTTCAAAGGCACTGCTCAAATCGCTCAATTCTTGAATGAGTTCTTGATAGGCCTCACTCTCATAATCGGTTCTATTATTTAGTTGTTCTCCTATTTCTTCCTGTCGAGTTTCGTTTTTTAGAATTTCGGGAAAAGCTTGATAGGTCTCCTCCAATACGGTTCGATGATTTTCTACCTCTAGTTCTTGAGGTAAATATCCCAAGGTGGCATTTTTTTCGAGAGTCATTCCTCCCTGTGTTGGACTATTTTCGCCCGCCAATAATTTGAGTAAAGTACTTTTCCCCGCACCATTTTTTCCAATCAGACCGATACGATCTCCCCGTCCTATTCTAAAAGAAAGGCTTTCAAAGAGTACCTCTCCTCCAAAAGAAACTCCCAAATTTTGAACATCAAGCATGGTTTATTTTTTCAGTTGCGAAAATACTTATTTTCAAAACGTTTTATATCGGCTTCTACTGGGAGTTTTTCTTTATACTCCAAAAACTGAAAAAGCCAATGCGCTAATAAGGGAGCCATCATCACTCCACGAGTGCCCAACCCGTTGAATACATATACATTATCATGATCTGGATGCCTTCCAAGTAAGGGCCTTCTATCGATCACAGTAGCCCTAATTTGAGCTTTGTGTTCCAGAATTTGAAAAGGAATTTTTAGAAATTGATTCAATTTGGACAGCAACCAATCCTTTCCTTTTTCAGTTACCATGGTCGTTTTATCCTGCCTGTCAAAAGTAGCCCCAACCCAAAATTTATGATTTCCCATGGGGGATAAAAAAATAGGTCCTTTAAAAATCAGCTTTTCAGTTAGTTGATCAGATTGGATGATCAACATTTCTCCTTTGGAGCCAATCAAGGGGAGGTATTCAAAGTAGGGGTTTTTCACCCCCAGAAACCCTTCACAAAAGACAATATTTCTGGCTTGAATGTCATTGTATCTTATAAGCCCTTCTTGAACATGAATCTCGCTATGGTTCACCTTCTCCACAATAAATTGATTGGGAATAACCTTATTACAATAATGTTTTAGCAAAGCTTTATTATCTACCCTTGCGCTTTGAATCACTTCACCAAAACCATATGGGGCTTTGATTTCTGATTGATAAGCTTCAGAAACCCATTCTTTATTTAAATACTTTTCGAGAAGGGGACTTGAGGCGGCAACACTCCACTCATTTTGTTCTTGAATACTGTTCAATATCCTATAAATGGGCAATGGATGAATGATTTTGAATTTAACCAATTCTTCTAGATTGTTATATAAAGGCAGTGCAAAGTCTAAAAACACTTCGGCTTTCCAAACGGGGTTGAATCGTTTTAAAACAGTTGGATTGATGATTCCTGCTGCCAGATGAGAGGCACTTTCCTTCATAGGAGCCATGACCACAAAGCTTTTTTTATGCCGACGTAGTTGCTCGGCAAAATTAAGCCCAGCAATCCCAAAACCCACGATGAGTGTATCTACTTTCATAAAATAAAAAAAGCGTTATCCTTCGATAACGCTTTAGATATGTATGTATTATAACTTAGTTATTCCACATGTCTTGTTCGTAATCTCGAATGACGGATTTAATTCTTTCAGATTCCAACAATGATTTTAATGCATCTTTTTGGATGTATTTATTAATCTCTCTGTCTTCATAAATATTTTCTTCTTTATAAATGAGAGAATTAAATCTTCTTGAATTCAACATATGATCAAAAGTTACAGGTTGCGATGAGTTTCTAGTATTGAAAACTTTTTGTCTATTAAGGATCGTCCTTGCATCGGGAAACCATACCCAGAACAAATCAACAGGGGTATCATTAGTATCTGGGTCTGAAATGAATTTAGAAAGATTACTAGGCTGAATAGCTACGGGGCAAATTCCTAAAAGTCTATATTTCAGCTCTCCAAGTCTTTTGTCAACATACCAAGTACCTTTAATCTTGTATTGTCTAACATATTTTGCAGACAGCTTATAGTCGTTAATTAAGGTTTTATCCCAAACACCAGTTTGTTCAAACCTTTCTTTTGCAAAGTCAGTAGTGTCAGAATAAGTAAAATTAATATCCTCGTACAGTAATTTAGTCCTAAAATATGGATCGTCGTAAACCTCTTTTATTTCTCCACTTGTGATAGCATTTTTAAGAACGTCCCATAGTGATAGCCTATCAAGACCAAGATTATCTGTTTCTGTGGGATAGTAATAAGGAAAATTAACTCTTTCGTCTAGATCAATTATCTCCCAAACTGTTTTAGACCACAATACGTCTCTATCATCAACAAAACCGTACTTAAGAGGCTCTTCATTATTAGATTTAATTTGTTGCTCATTAAGCTTTCCAACATCTTGAGGAACTCGTGCATTAAGAAGATTAGCTTGAGCTTCAAGTTTAAATGGAATTAAAAAATAAAACAATAATAAAATTGGTAGAGATCTCATAGCATTTAAATAACTTGGATTACGACTGGTCTACATTTCTTTAATTGAAGTTTACTATTTTTAGTTGCTTTAACTTTAATATCCCAAATTGTAATTTTTGATCCTGAAGATGCTCTCTTTAAAACCTGTTTAGCTCTGTCATTAAATTTATTTCCAGAGACAATAACGTCTGGAACACCTGGAATTGATAATGTAAAGCCTACAACACGTACTGGAAGATCAAAATCAAAATCTTCGAACGATGCATCAATTATTTGATTCTGAATCGAAGCTTTTGGTATAGAAACTGTTCCCATTTGACCTTGAACAATTCCTGAAGGTGCAGGGAGGCTCTTAATTCTAAATTTTGTTGAAGTTGTAATTTCTTGACCGTCTGGTAAAGTTCCGCTTGCAGATATTTTAACCTCACTACCTCTACTAGGAACTAAATTATATTTACTACCTCTAACTTTTCTTAACCCAGGAGCAGAAGCATTTACTTTATTGTCAGGAATTCCAGGTATAGATATAGTCATGGGATTTTCCACCCCACGATAAACTACATTCATCTTGTCCGCAGAAATTACAGCAGAATTTGGCTTTGATATTACAGCAAAAGATTGTTTTACGGATATTTTAGATTCAACTCCATCGTTAAGAAATATTAAATTCCCACTTATTTCATGATCTCCTGGGTTACCAGCACCCACTTTAAGCTTGATACCTCCTGCAATAAGATCATAATCTTTATCGGTAAGTGCTCTCCCGTCAAGTTTTAAATCAACTCGATTAGGGTTTTGTGCCCCTCCCTTTCTTCCTAAAACAACACTGCCATCAAAGGTCTCTCCCTGATAGTAAGCTCCTTTTTCTGTTTTTAACAGACTGATATAGTTGGATTCGTTAACATTAGATGACATTTTAAGTTCTTTACCCATCAGGGTGGCAAACACATCATGTTCCGTCTGACGAATGTCATTTTGCATCATGGCAAATTTTGCCATCGAGGACACCAATGGAAAGCCTTGAAAATTAGCAACAAACCATGGTTCATCCATCCCATCTCTGTTTTGAATGTTGCCATTTTCATCGCCAGTATCAAAGCGAGCTTCGACCATCTCAATATACTCAGGATATTGACTTCCAAACACTTGAATAACGTGCATTTTATAATTATTGATCATGTCGAGAAACTCTGAGGCCCTCTGGTCAGATCCTTCCTTAAAAAAGAGAACATCTAACGCTTCCCCTTTGTCCATTTGAGCATACTCCTTCAACTCAGGGTCTTTTTCTCTTTGCTTTTCAGTTATCTGGGTCATTATCTCGGTAATCCTGTTGTAAAATGTATCGGATTCCTCTTTAATTTCCTTTGCAGTCCTAAGGTGACCTATCCATTTACCACCTTTATCTTCTGCATTTACCTTAATGTTCTCGAAAATATTGTCGTTACTCTCGTCAACCCTTGTGTTGGCATCACTAATTTTTTCATACATCTGGCCAAATCCATCCAAAACTTCCTTACTTACATTCAAAGCAAGCATGGTGATGAATACCAAATACATCAAACTAATTAGTTTTTGCCTGGGTGTTTCTTTAGCTCCAGCCATCTTATATACTAGTTTTTATTCATTGCGTTAAGCATACCATTGTACACTTGATTCAATGCTGCAAGGTTGGAAGATAATGCCTCCATTTGCTGTTTGAGTTTATCTGCATTTTCAGCAACTTTTTCATTAAAGGCTGAATTGTTTCCTGCTGAATTAACCTGATCTGAATATACTTGATTGAGTTGCTCTAATTTTTGAGAAGCAACGGCCAATTGTTGACTATAGTTTTGTGAAGAAGAAGCGGCATCTGCTGCTGGAGACAAAGCTTGAGCTGAAGCTTCAAGGTTTTTGATGCTTTTGGTAAGATTGTTCATTAAAGCAACATCAAGTTTGGCTTCTTTAAGCATCTCATCGATCTTAGAAGAAAGTCCAGGATCTCCTCCAGAAGTAACATTTTTTGGACCGCCTTTGACTTTTTTAACATATTCGTCATGTTCTTCTTTAATTTCACCTGTATTCAATGCAGCTACAGTAAAAATAAGTGCTTCTGTTCCCAATCCCAATCCAAGAACCAAACCTCCAGTAATGGGTCCTATTTCCAAGTGAAGGATTTTAAAAAGAGCACCAATAATAACTACTGCACCTCCTAAACCAAATAGCATATGCATCGCTACTTTTCCCCTCAATCTTTTATTTAATAATTTATCATCCATTTTATATGTATTTATAGTTGTTTAAAAATATGAATTTATTTTATTTTAACCTTAGATGTACCAAGATAATCTTGTACTGTCCTGAAGCCGATATAGCTTCGGGCAGTATCTGCATATTCGAAATCTCTAGAACTTACTCTTAAGAAGTAAGCAATATCTTTCCAAGAACCTCCCCTGAGCACTTTTCTAGATTCAGTTTTTAGCGACATATTGGGATTTAGAGAAGCGACATACTCATAGGCTCCAGAGTTGTAGGAAGAGCTTGTCCATTCTGAAACGTTACCTGCCATGTTGTATAGATTAAAATCATTCGGCATATAAGACTTAGCTTCTACGGTATAGACAGCTTGGTCAGCTGCATAATCTCCTCTTAACGGTTTAAAGTTAGCTAGAAAACAGGCTCTGTCATTCAACAAGTATGGACCTCCCCATGGATAGGTTCCAGAAGGTATTCCACCTCGGGCAGCATACTCCCATTCTGCTTCGCTCGGAAGTCTGAAGTTGTTAACCAATGGTTTTCCTTTAGATTTTTGATAGCTATTTTTATAATGCGTTCTCCAATTACAAAAAGCCACCGCCTGCTTCCATGAAATTCCTACCACCGGATAGTCTTGAAAAGCTGGATGAGAAAAATATTCGTTGTGCATGGGTTCGTTGTAGGAATAGATAAAGTCTTTGATCCAGACCGTAGTGTCGGGATAAATTTGAATTTCTTCTTGTTTAATATAGGGTTTACGGTCAATGAATTTTTGACGGGTTCTCTTGGATTCAGCGGCAGCAGCTTCTGCATCAAACCAAGTATACTTATAAACCAATTTGGTAACATCAATCTTCATCTCACCATTGTACCAAAGGTCTGGAGGAAGGTACATTGAATCCAATACCTCTGAATAGTTTTGATCAGGATAATCTCCTGTTTCCCAATAAACATCATTATCCCAGTTAAGAGGTCTTCCAGCATACATATCTTCACTTAGGTCATAATAATTGGTCCGCATATATTTTTGAAACTCACTTAACTTTGAAGTGTCGGAATCTTTAAAAGAAAATTCTCCAATACCGTCCTTGTTTTCTTCACCAAGCTCTAATTCATCTGCTTTTCTTGCCAATAGGGCCATGGTGACGGAGTCTCTTACCCAATAAACAAATTGGCGATATTCTCCGTTAGTAATTTCGGTCTCATCCATGTAAAAGGAAGGAACCGTAACTGTTCTTGCAGCAGCATTGTTCAGGCGGGCAACATCTTCATCAGATTTCCCCATGATAAATGCTCCTCCTTCTATAAGGGTCATTCCATAAGGTTTTTCTGGAAACCATTTTTTTTGCTTCACCCCTATCAGTTCACCTCTGTTTTTCTTGCCACAGCTGAAAACAGTGAGTACTACAAAAGCCAATAAAAGAAGTTTTTTAATCACTTCAAGTAATTTTAAGCGTTTGTTAGATGAGTGTAAAACTAAATATTTTTTCACTATATAAGTGTTTCTCATTCAAAATCTATGTTCATAAGTGATTAAAATGGACAAAAGAGTCTCCAATCGGCTATATTCTTTTTGTCGCTTTCCACCACTTATCGGGTATTTTATCATTGCAAGCCTCTAAATAATCCTGATGCGTGCATGATAATAACGCAGTTGTTTTATTTTTATTATTCAAATAGCTTTTATTTATTATTTCCATCCACCAGCGTTTACTTTTTTCGCTTTCATAAAAAACCATTTCAATATCTGATAAAGCGACTGTATATCTTGTAAAACCAGTGCTGGTAAGTACGGGATATTCACCAAACCTACTGCTAAAGCCTTCAATAAAATACCAAATGATTTGTGCTAACAATTGATGGGAAACAATCGTATTAAATAGCTCGAAAACACCAAAAAGCTCCATTCGGTCACTGATTCCAGCATAACGGGCAAGTGCGCAGATAGTTCTTGCATCGATGCCATTGGGAAAACCCGACGGATGGTTGACAGCTTGCCAACTCAGGGATTTCATGTCAATTCCAGTAATATTAGCATCTCTTAAAAAAGGTTCGGATTGAGCTACATTATCCAACAACGCTCCCAACTTGAGGGTATCAAAATGAAGTTTTTCCATCAAATCCAATTCCTCTTGGGCGATGTAGTAGCTTTGATATCCCAAATTGGTGAAATTGTAAAGAAAATTGGGCTGTTCCATAATGATACGACTCATGTAGGACCTACCCGAAATCAATTCTTCTTCTTGAGAAAAATCAAATTGATTGTCCACCGATACTAAGTTGACCAACTGATTATTTGCCTGATAGGATTGATATAGTGGAAAGATCAAATCATGGCTTCCGCCTATAAATACACAAACAATATTAAGTTGCCGCAGATGTATACAAATTTCCTTGAGAGCAAAATATGTGTCTTCGGGAGAAGCGCCGTTGGGTAAATTCCCTAAATCACATATTCTAAAATTCCAATTTCCAGGAAAAAGACTATAGAACGATTTTCTGAAATCTTCCAGTTTATAGTCTGAAGTGGGAAAGAAAGCGTTGCGAATTTCGGAAAGACCAATGATAGCAATACTACATCCTTTTAGTTCAGGAAAGCCCTGTTGTTCAGTGTGAATATCAATATTTTTTCCCAAAGCTTGTTTTGGGTGAAGCACCATTGAAGAAACTGTCTCTTCAGAAACGGGAACTAATGACTCGAGGCTCATTTTTTCTTTTTGGCCGTTTTGGGTTTGAGGTATTTGATTGCAGCCTCAAGGGTGATTTTCGTTGGATCAATATCTTTTCCTAACTCTACCTTTTTAGTTCCTTTGATGATGTTGGAGCGTCCCCACCTAGCCTTTTCAATTCTAATGGCTTCTTCTGGCCATTCCTTTATGAGTTTATCTTTTTCCTTTTGGATCTTTTCTTTGATTAGGGTTTCAATATCTTCATCCGATAGGTTATCAAAATCGTATTTTTTATTGACATTAATGAATAAACCATTCCATTTGATAAAAGGTCCAAAACGACCCTTCCCTTTGGTGACAGGAAACTTATCAAAAGTATAAATGGGTGCATCAGCTGCTCGTTTTTCCTCAATCAAAGCAATGGCTCTGTCCAAAGCTACCGTCATAGGGTCTTCGCCTTTGGGAAGAGAAACAAACATGTCCTGAAATTTGATAAAGGGACCAAATCTTCCATTGTTCACGATAACCTCTTGGTCTTCATAGGTTCCAACCGACTTAGGTAGTTTAAATAATTCCAATGCCTCTTCCAATTCCAAAGATTCCAATTGTTGGCCAGGAGCCAAACTGACAAAAATGGGTTTTTCTTCATCCTCTGGCTCTCCAATTTGTGCAATCGGCCCAAAGCGACCCAGCCTAACTTTGACTACCCTACCCGTCTTGGGATCATTCCCTAAAACTCTTTCCCCAGACTCTCTCTCCGCATTTTCCTTAACAAAGTCAACCGTTTTGTGAAAACTATCATAAAAACCTTTGATCATGCTGGTCCAGTTTTCCGAACCTTCAGCAATCTGGTCAAAACTCTGCTCTACTTTGGCAGTAAAACTGTAGTCCAAAATATTTTTGAAATTGGCCACCAAAAAGTCATTCACAATAATACCAACATCTGTGGGCACCAATTTTCCTTTATTGGCTCCAATTTTTTCTTTCAATGATTTTGAAACAACCTCATTCTCGACAAGTTGTAATTGAGTGTAGGAACGATAATCTCCCTCTGAAACTCCTTTTTCAACATACTTTCTATTCTGAATGGTAGAAATCGTTGGAGCATAAGTAGATGGTCTTCCAATTCCCAACTCCTCCAATTTTTTAACCAATGATGCCTCTGTATATCGATAGGGAGGTCGAGAAAATCTCTGATTGGCCTCCATAGATTTTAAATGGAGTACTTCTCCCTGTTTTACCGCTGGTAAAAGATCATTTTGCTCATCAGATTCTTCATCGACTCCTTCCAGATAAACTTTTAGAAATCCATCGAAGGTAATGACTTCCCCTTTTGCAACAAACTGTTCTTGGTGACCACTGGCTGCAATTTTATATTGAGTTCGTTCCAATTTGGCATCGCTCATTTGGGAAGCAATAGCCCTTTTCCAAATCAATTCGTATAAACGAGATTGATCATATTCCAAATTGACCTTTGCTCGACTAAAATCGGTGGGTCGTATTGCCTCGTGAGCCTCTTGAGCACCCTTACTCTTTATTTTGTATTTTCTGGGTTTTAAGTAGGACGCTCCATAGTGTTTTTCAATCTGCTTCAACGCGCCCTGTTGGGCCTCTTTGGATAAATTAACACTGTCTGTCCTCATATAAGTTATCAAACCTGCTTCATAGAGCCTTTGGGCCATATTCATGGTTTTACTGACCGAAAAATAAAGTTTTCTGGCCGCTTCCTGCTGCAAAGTAGAAGTAGTAAAAGGAGCCGTAGGACTTTTCGAAGCTGGCTTCTTTTCAATCGCATCAACGGTAAAGGTCTCCAACTTATTAAGGTTTAAAAAAGTCTCGGTGGCTTCCAACGAATCAAAAGCTTTGGTCAGAAGAGCATGAATCGATTTATTCTTTTGAGTAAAAAAAATAGCCTGTGTTTTAAAACTTTCTTGCGGAACAAAAGCATTGATTTCCCTTTCTCGTTCTACAATCAGTCTTACCGAAACCGATTGAACTCTTCCAGCCGACAAACCTCCCTTGACTTTTCTCCACAAAACGGGAGACAGTTCATAGCCCACCAAACGGTCGAGCACTCTTCTAGCTTGTTGGGCATTGACCAAGTTGTAATTGATGTCTCTTGGCTTTTCTATGGCATCCAATATGGCAGTTTTGGTAATTTCGTTGAAAACAATTCTTTTAGTATTGTCCGCTTTCAACCCGAGCGTATTGGCAAGATGCCATGCAATAGCTTCTCCCTCTCTATCTTCATCACTGGCCAGCCAGACCATATTCATTTTTTTGACCAACGATTTGAGTTCGTTGACCACTTTCTTTTTCTCAGAAGAAACGATATACTTTGGGGAAAAATCCTTGTCAACATCCACTCCCAATTCGTTGGAGGGCAAGTCGGCAATGTGGCCATAACTAGAAGCAACTTTGAAATCTTTGCCTAGAAATTTCTCAATGGTTTTCGCTTTAGCGGGGGACTCTACGATAACAAGATTGTTGGCCATAATTTGAATTTTTTCGAAAACAAAATTATGTAGTTTTTTTTTAACACAGCCAATAAATAAGTGATACCGTTCTATTAATTTCTTAATTTAACTCCTTTCTAAGCTAAAACCATATGTATGAATCAAGGGATCAAATTTTTTATTTTTTTAATGATTTTTCCAGTTTTGGGAGTACAAGGCCAAGCCAAAAGTCAAAAACTCAATGTCTTTTTTATCGTATCAGACGACCTAAATTGTGACTTGGGAGCTTACGGCCATGCACAAGCCATTACGCCCAATATAGACAGGTTAGCACAACAAGGGGTTTTGTTTGGAAATGCACACAACCAATATCCATGGTGTGCTCCCTCCAGAGCATCATTTATGACGGGACTATACCCTGATCAAACCCTAGTGAAAAAATTAAGAATCTATCTCAGACAAGCTTTACCCAAAGTAATTACTTTAGGTCAAAAATTCAGGAAAGAAAATTATCATTCTGTAAGAATTGGTAAAATATACCATTACCACAATCCCCGAGACATTGGAACAGCAGGTCATGATGATAATTATTCTTGGGATCAAACCGTTAATCCCTTCGGTAGAGATAAAATAGAGGAATATAAAATCAATACCCTAAAACCGAAGTCTTACGGAGGAACCCTGAGCTGGTTAGCGGCCGATGGAACAGACGAGGAACAGACCGATGGTATTGGGGCAACAGAGACCATTAAATTTTTAGATCGATGCCGAAAGTGGAGAAAACTTTTTTTTAGCTTTTGGACTCTATCGACCTCATACACCATACGTAGCACCGAAAAAATATTTTGATCAATATAAAACTGAGGAAATGGAAATCCCTAAAAGTTCCAGTGACTATTTGAAAACCCTTCCCCTTCCTGCAGCCATTAGTATTCGGGAAAAAAAGGTTCAAATAAATTTAGAGGAAGGATTGGCCAAAACCATTAAGGAAGCTTATTACGCTACCACCAGTTTTGTAGAAGCCCAAATAGGACGAGTATTGGATAAGTTGAAAGAAACGGGTCTAGATAAAAATACCATAGTCGTCTTTACTTCCGACCACGGCTATCACCTTGGGGAACACGGCCACTGGCAAAAGCGAACCCTTTTTGACAATGCCACCAGAGTCCCTTTAATTATTGCTGGTCCTGGAATTAACAAAAATCAAAAAATAATGGATGCTCCCATAGAATTGGTTGATATCTATCCCACCATAATTGGACATGGTGGGAATGGAAACGCCAGAGTTTGTTTCGGGAAAAAGCTTTGCACCACTGCTCAAAGACTCCAAGGCAAGGGTAAGAACCAGTGCCTTAACGGAACTGGGCGTTTTCAATGGAATAAACCCCAAAGTACAGGGCTACTCCATCAAAACGGATCGTTATCGCTTGACACAATGGGGAGAGAAAGGTCTCATGGGTCACGAATTATATGATCATAGATTTGATAAAAAGGAACTCAATAATCTTGCAGATAAAATTGAATACAAAAGCATCAAGGACTCGCTGATA
>JABGSU010000003.1 GCA_018647605.1 Flavobacteriaceae bacterium
ATGGAAATGTCAATTGGAACAAATTGGTAACTCCTGGACCCAATCAGGTTGGCTTTGACTATTCTTATATTTTGGCGGCAACCCAAGACAGGGTACCTACTGTTTATATAGAGGATGGAAATGTCGTAGGTCTTGATCCTAATGACTCCATTGAAGTAAGCTATAAAAAAAATTTTGAGGGTGAACCTACTGGTTTGGATAATCCAGAGTTATTGACCATGAAATGGCACCATGGACACAACAGCAGTATTGTCAATGGAATACCGAGAATTGGATTTATGAAAGGGGGAGAGGCTGCTAAATGGAGTGATATCGATATGGCAGATCATTTTCTGGGGGGAATTAAAAAATATATTAAAGACCACAAGGATCAACCTTTCTTTTTATATTATCCTATGCAGCAACCCCACGTTCCAAGAACGCCCCACCCTAGGTTTGAAGGCTTATCCGAATTGGGCCCTAGAGGAGATGCCATTGTAGAGGCTGATTGGTGTTTGGGTGAATTGAAAAAAACTCTAGAGGCCGAGGGAATTCTAGAAAATACCCTTATCATCTTTTCCAGTGACAATGGTCCTGTTTTAAACGATGGTTACTATGATGATTCCGATGTTAAAAATGGGGATCATACGCCTTGGGGAACATTTCGTGGTGGAAAATATAGCCTATTTGAAGCAGGTACCCACGTACCTTTTTTCACGTATTGGAAAGGGAAAATTCAACCTGGTGTTTCCGATGCTATGGTAAGCCAATTGGATTTATTGTCCTCTTTGGCAGAATTGGTTGGGAGCGATATCCGAACAGACGACAGTCAGCCATTAATGGATTTGTTGATGGGAAAATCGGATCAAGGTAGAGATGAATTGGTCATCGAAGCGACCTCAAGAACGGCATACAAAAATGGAAGTTGGGTAATGATTCCCCCTTACAAAGGTCCTGCTTCTAATGACAGGGTGAAGATCGAATTGGGTAACGATTCCGATTTCCAATTGTACAACCTTGCTGAAGACATCGGCCAACAAAACAATCTGGCAGAGAGTCAGCCCGAAAAACTTCAAGAAATGTTGACTGACTTTAAAAAAGTCAGAGGTCAGGGTTACGAAAAAACACAAAAGTTAGAACTTAAATAATTCAGAAAGCCAGCTCCCATTTACCCGATGGGAGCTGATATTGAAATTTTTGATTTTCCTTCAGTAAGATTTTCTTACCATTAATTTCAATAGATTTTCTGTTTGCAGTATCGACATCATTCAAATCCAGTTTGATTTCCATCCCAGCGGGAACCTCAAGATTCAGTCGTCTTTTTCGATTTTTATTCAAATCCCATTGGATCGAAAGCTCACCCAAGGGAGAAGGGATCAAAGATGCTATTTTTTTAATTTCAGTTTGAGGAATCCTCAGCGTCATTTCTTTCATTCCCGGCATTGAAGGTCTTACGCCCAAAAGAAATTCTGCAAATAGTGCGGGCATAAAAGCACTTTCGGTTTGTGCATCGGAGCGGGTGACCCGTTTGTCGAATTTCCCACTTCTTCCCGTTCCATCCAGCCACCATTCCTCCCACAAAGTTCCATTGTGTTGAGGAGCCAGCATATGATCGAATCTACGACGAAGCAAATCAAATGAGCCATCCACATGACCGTATTGGGCAATACCCTTGTGCAAAAAATAGGACAGGGCAGGAGTGACGATGGTCATTCCGCTTTCCCTTTTGATGAATAGATTGGGCTCATCGGCCAGCAGTTTTTGGACGATTGATTTCCCTTGCGCTTCATCTGCAATATGCAATGCCAAAGCCATACCATTTGTGTGTTCGCTAAATTTATTAGAGATGCCTTTTTCCAATAAAGCATCCGCAAAAAGACCCTTTTCGGCATTCCAAAAATATGTTCGTAGGGAAGACTTTAAAAGCTGAGCTCTTTCAATATAAATGCTGGCCTCTCCCTGATCCAGCCATTGGAGTAATTGACTAAAATCTTGCAATGCCCCCAAATAATGAGCATTTAAAGTAAAATTGGCTCCGGCCCGATCCAGATCAGAATGATCCAACCAATAGGGATAAGGAGGATTGTTGATCAAGCCCAAATCATCTGTAAAACTGTGTGTCAATCCCATGAGTTTGAGCGCACTGCCCATCAATTTTTGAGTACTGATTAGATCCCCAGAAAAGAGATAATACTGGTATAGACTTCTGATCCAAAGTAAATTGGAATCCAGTATGATCATATAATCATCACTTTTTAGGGGGGCGTAGGCGGGCATGATACCGTTGGCTTCCTGCTCTTCTGCGGTTTGAATCAAGTAACGGCGTTGCAATGCAGTATCTCCAAAAATCCAATGATTGCCCATGGCTCCGTAATAGCCCGTTTGGGCATATTGTCTCCTTTCTCTGTAATTGTCGGTATAAGCATCGGTAGTACAGACCCTAATGGTCTTATCGGTGGCATCAAAGTATTGGCCTACCCAAGAAACACCATCGGCTTGGATATTTCCTTTACGTTCAAAGGGATATTCCAATTTGCGACTGCCTACTTGAACTATTTTTATTGGATTTTGGGAATGAATGACCAAGGCCAAATATCGTGCAGGTTTAAAATAAGTAGATTCCCATTGATCCAATCCTCCGGACAAAATGATCTGATCCCTCATGTTAGAATGAATTACGGTATGTCTAAAAAAACCATCAATTTGATAAGGGGCGGTCAAAACATCAACTTTTGTTCCCTTTTCACCCTCTATGGACAGACGAGGATTTCCATTGACGATTTCACCAAAATCGTAGAGCAATAGCCAAGCTTTCCCTTTTTTGGGGGCTTTTAAAACAAAGGGAAAGTTTGGATCAAGATTAATTTTTTGGGTAGGCCGAATGGATACGGGTTCCATTTCATCCACATTGGGGGTGTCAATTTGTTCTGCTTTGATGAGATTTTTGGTGATCCATTCGGTTTCTTTAAGGTAGGGGATATCTCTTGGGATGAGGTTAATCCAAGGGAGGGTTGTTGCTCCGGCCAAGTTGTTCTTTTGATGAGCAGGCCATCCAACATTTCTGTAAATCAGGGATGCCGAAGACCAATTTTCATCGTCAAAATAGCGGTTAAACCATCCATGGATATCGTTTTTCATATTAACTTTATCATTTACAAAATCCTGAAAACGATTGATGGGGGGAGCACTGCTGTCCCAACTAGGATCGGCTTTTACTTTCCAACTTTGATCGGTAGAAATAATGGCTTGGTGGGCTTCAAAAGACAGATTGAGCTGAGCCAACAAACCG
>JABGSU010000051.1 GCA_018647605.1 Flavobacteriaceae bacterium
AGCTGTGTTTGTTGTTCGGGGTTGGCGGGATCAAAAAAAGGCCCCGCTTCGACTACTGCCACTTTCAAACCAGCATCAGCCAAAACTTTGGTCGCCATACCTCCTCCAGCACCCGATCCTACAATGACGACATCATATTTCTTCTGATTTTCTATAATTTCCATGAACACTTTTTTTATTATGCAAATTAAAAGTGATACCGTTGGAATAATTCCATGGCCTGATAGTCTGACAAACCTAAATCTCGATATCGTTTTGCACTTGTACGATTTCGATCCTCGGCTCTTTGCCAGAACTCTCTGTCATCACTCCCTTGAAACATCACACTGTCTTTTTGGGACTGGTGATAGAAAATAGCTTTTCGCTTTAGTAAAACTTGATCGGGACTCATGGGTACTGCCATTTCAATTTCGTGAACTTCAAACTCTTGCCAAGCACCTCTGTAGAGCCAAACCCAGCAATCTTTCATAAATGAAGCTGACTTGAGTTGATCAATGGAATCAAAAAGTATGTTCAAACATATCCTATGAGTTCCATGGGGGTCAGCCAAATCTCCAGCAGCGTATATCTGGTGAGGTTTAACTGAACTGATTAATTCGTTGATAATATCGATATCCTCCTGAGAGGGTGGATTTTTTTGGACTTTACCACTTTCATAGAAAGGGAGGTTTAAAAAATGAACTTGATCATCGGGAATCCCAACATATCGAGTCGCGGCCAATGATTCTCTTTTTCTGATGGTTCCTTTGAGCGTTCTCAAAGCCAAAGAGTCAATGGTGTTTTTTTCTTTGTGTAATAACTCTTCCTTCAAATCGTTATAAACACTTGGGTCTTCGATAATGTCAGATATTACTTCAATATATTTTAGTGCTTCATCGTTGGAGACAGCAATATTTCCAGACGTTTGATAAGCCACATGAACATCATGGCCTTGGGCAACTAAACGGTCAAAAGTACCCCCCATAGAAATGACGTCATCGTCGGGATGAGGACTAAAGATAATAGATCTTTTTTTCTCTGGCTTTGACCGTTCAGGGCGTTTACTGTCATCAGCATTGGGTTTTCCTCCAGGCCAACCTGTTATGGTATTCTGCAAACGATTGAACATTTTGATGTTGAGATCGTAATAATTCCCTTCTCTATTCAAAAGCTCAGACATACCGTTTTGGTTATAATCTTCTTCTGTCAGTTTTAAGATAGACTTATTTGTTTTTTCACACAGCCAGTAAACTGCTTTACATTGATTGGAAAGGTCACTCCAATCACAATTTCCAGTGATCCAAGGGGTTTTGATTCGAGTCAGTCCCGAAGCCGCTTGGTGATCTAAAACAAACGTTGTGTTCTCGTGTTTTTGAAGATAGGTGGTGGGTATGTTGGTTGTCAAAATCCCTTCAACAGCCTTTAGTATAATTTCGCTTTTATTAATTCCCCATGCCAAAAGGACGATACGTTTTGCAGAGAGTATGGTTTTGATCCCCATCGTAACAGCCTTACTGGGTACATTATCTATGCCCTGAAAAGCTCCTGCTGCATCATATCGCGTGAGATGGTCTAGAGTAACCAATCGGGTTTGGGAGTTAATATTGGAACCCGGTTCATTGAATCCAACATGTCCCGTTCTTCCTATACCTAACAATTGAAAATCAAGCCCTCCCAAATCGGCTATCTTTTTTTCATAAGCCTTGCAATAATCCCTTACCTTTTTTGGTGCAAGGGTTCCATCGGGAATATTAATATTTTCAGAGGGAATATCGATATGATCAAAAAGATTTTCGTGCATGAAGAAATAATAGCTGTTGATGTCCGAGGGTTGCAAACCGTAATATTCATCGAGATTGAAAGTAATTACGTTTTTAAAACTCAAACCCTTCTCCTGATGCAATTTAATCAAGTGTTTATACACACTAATGGGAGATGAACCAGTAGCCAACCCCAAAACACAAGGCTTTTCTTGAGCTTGTTTTTCTTGAATGAGAGCAGCAATTTCATCTGCTACTGCTGCGGAACCCGAAAAGGGAGAGTCAAAAGTAACATTGTGAAGTTTTTCAAATCGATGCTCTTCGAATGCTCCTGGAAACTGATATAGAATATTTTCCTTCTTCATTAATTAGGTCTTTTTGATAGTAATTTAACCAAACAAATATAGGTCTATTTTTATTAGATATAGATGAAAAATTAATCTCTACTGGTAGATAAAATAACGAGAAAAACATTAAAATTACCTTATTAAAAATAAAGATAACTTATGACCATTGAAATCTGCTGTACTTCAAAAGCTTCTTTATACAATGCCATGAATGGAGGTGCTTCAAGGCTAGAGCTTTGCGAAAACTTAATGGAAGATGGACTAACTCCTTCTTTAGATTTTTTAAAAGAAGTATTGGGAATCTCTCATCTAGCTTTACATGTTCTCATTCGCCCCCGGAAAGGGAACTTCATTTATACTTCGGAGGAACTCAACACTACTGCCGAGCAAATAGAAATGGCCAAGTCATTTGGAGCACAAGGTATCGTAATGGGTGCCCTCAACGAGGATCGAAGTCTACCGTTGACAGTGTTGAAAAATTGGGTAGCCTTGGCAAAACCGTTGGATCTAACCTTTCATAGGGCATTTGATCAAGTGATAGCCCCGAAAGAATCTTTAAAGAAATTAATGGATCTGGGTTTTGATCGTGTTTTAACATCGGGGCAACAACCTACTGCTGAAAAGGGTTTGGATTTACTCGTTCAACTTCAAAAAATTGCCAACAGCCAGCTGACCATTATGCCAGGAGGTGGAGTTAATGATCAAAACTGTGAGCTTTTTTTTAAAGCTGGTTTTAGGGAAATCCACCTTTCGGCCAAGGGTGTTGAAAAAACGGCTACGGGAGAACCTATTTCGGATTTAGCTACTATAAAAAAAGTGGTGAATTTATCCTCAAACTACAAGCTCTAGACAGTTAAAAGTTTCTATTACTCCAATGAGTCGTTTATGGCTTTTTCAACTGCTTTAGTCATGACGAGATAGCCCTTCTCGTTGGGGTGAACACCATCATAACCATAGCTTTTGATCAATCCATTTTCACCATCGGTCATAGCACTAAAATAGTCCAAGTAATAAAAATTATTTTTTGAACAATAGTCTTGAATTATACTGTTGAGTTTGGGAATTTTTTTCTCAGGGCTATTACCACTTCGCCAAGGATAATCGGCCGCAGGAATGACAGAGCATAAAATCACTTTGATACCCTGTGCATGAGCCAATTCAGCCATGGAGAAGATATGACCTGCCACGGTTTCCAAATCCTTTAGAGGCGTGTTACCGGCAATATCATTGGTTCCTGCCAATATCACTACAATTTTAGGCTGGAGTGCAATGACATCTTGTCTAAAACGCAATAACATCTGAGGAGTTGTCTGCCCTCCTATACCTCTATTAATATAGGTATGGTTGTCAAACATTTTGGGCATAAATTGCTCCCAACCCTGCGTGATCGAATTTCCCATAAACACCACACGACCTGAATTATTCTCCAAATCTACCAGCTTGTTTTGAGCATCGTAATGTGCCATATTAGGCCAGTCTAAATGCATCAACATCTGATTAACATCAATTTCTTCCAAGGGATTTTTTTCTTGACTGTATAAACTGGAAGAGGCTATCAATGCGGCAGTAACATATAGGAGTTTTATTTTTATCATTATTAATCATCATTAGGATTTCTTATATTTTCAATGAGTTTTTGTATTTCATCATCAGGAGCGGGGGTAAACTTCGAGATGGTTAAGGAAACTACAAAATTGACTAACATGGCAAAAGAACCAAATCCTTCGGGGGAAATGCCAAACCACCAGTCTTGTTCGGTACCTCCACCAAACCATCCAAACTTAAACTTGGTCATGTAAAATAACATTAACAAAACACCAACAACCATACCTGCGACAGCACCCTCTTTATTCATTTTCTTACTGAAAATTCCCATTACAATGGCTGGAAAAAAAGATGCTGCGGCCAACCCAAATGCAAGAGCAACGGTTGCGGCAACAAATCCTGGTGGATTGATTCCAAAATAAGCAGCTAACATTACTGCTCCAACTGCAGACAAACGTGCAGCAATCAATTCCCCTTTTTCACTAACATCGGGTTTGATCATTTTTTTGATTAAGTCGTGAGACACAGAGGAAGAAATAACCAACAACAACCCAGCAGCAGTAGAAAGCGCAGCGGCCAAAGCTCCTGCCGCCATGATGGCAATAACCCAATTGGGCAAATTGGCAATTTCAGGGTTGGCCAATACCATAATATCTGCATCGACTTTTAATTCATTGATTTGAGGGTCGGCTACATATTGTATCAAACCATCTTGATTTTTGTCTTCAAAAGAAATAAGACCTGTGGCTTCCCATTTATCAAACCATAGGGGTAGCGAAGCATGCGCTTTGTTACTCACCGTTTCAATCAAATTGGTTCGGGAAAAAACAGCAACAGCTGGAGCAGTGGTATACAAAATAGCAATAAAGAGCAAAGCCCATCCAGCAGATTTTCGCGCATCACTAACTTTTTTTACAGTAAAAAATCGGACAATCACATGGGGTAATCCTGCCGTTCCTACC
>JABGSU010000052.1 GCA_018647605.1 Flavobacteriaceae bacterium
CATTAATCAAATCCTGAGGTAAGTCTACATGAAAACGATGGGGAATCATATTGAGTTGTTTGAGCGTGGCCAATGGTTTTAGGCCAGGTATAATTGGAACATTAATTCCACCTTCTCTACATTTTTCTTCGAACTCAAAAAACTTTTGATTGTCAAAAAACATTTGGGTAATAATGTAATGGGAACCCGCTTCTATTTTTTTCTTTAAAAATTGAATGTCACTGTCCAAGCTGGGAGCCTCTGCATGTTTTTCGGGATATCCAGCTACTCCAATACAAAAATCAGTAGGAGTTGAATTTAAAATTTCCTCATCCAAATATTGGCCTCGATTCAGATTATTGATTTGCACCACCAGGTCTTTTGCATAGACGTGTCCTCCTTTGCTGGGTCTGAAATAGGTCTCAGACTTTACAGCATCTCCCCTTAGAGCCACTACATTGTCAATTCCCAGAAAGTCAAGGTCAATAAGAAAGTTTTCAGTGTCTTCTTGGCTGAATCCTCCACAGAGAATATGGGGGATCGCATCAACCTGATAGCGGTTTTGAATGGCTGCACAAATACCTACGGTCCCAGGTCGTTTACGAATGACCCTTTTTTCCAATAATCCGTTATCTTTTTCAACGTAATTGTACTCCTCTCGGTGATAGGTTACATCTATGAAAGGAGGTTTGAATTCCATCAAAGGGTCAATGGAATCAAAGACCGATTTTATGTCCTGCCCTTTTAATGGCGGTAAAATCTCAAATGTAAATTGTGTACTTCCTTTAGCATTTTTAATGTGGTCGGTAACTTTCATGGGCTTATATTAAATTTGGATTGAGCCACTTTCGGGCTTCTTCTATGGGGATATTTCTTCTTTTACTATAGTCTATCAATTGATCTTCTTTGATTTTACCTAAGCCAAAGTACTTGGCTTCGGGATGGGCAAAATAATACCCAGAGACGGAAGCGGCAGGCCACATAGCATAACTTTCGGTCAAGGTTACCCCAATGTTTTTTTCTACATCCATCAGATCCCAAAGGGTTTGTTTTTCCAAATGATCAGGACAAGCAGGATAGCCTGGTGCTGGCCGTATCCCTTTGTAACGCTCTTTGATCAACTCTTCGTTTGTAAGACTTTCCTCTGGAGAAAACCCCCAGTAGCGTATTCTAATTTCTCGGTGAAGAAATTCGGCAAAAGCCTCTGCCAATCGATCGGCCAGAGCCTTGATCATAATGCTGTTATAATCGTCATTTTCCTTTTCAAAGCGTTCAGCAATTTCTTGAACACCAAATCCAGTTGAGACACAAAAAGTACCGATATAGTCTTTTACGCCTTTTGCTTTTGGAGCTACAAAATCTGCTAGAGCTAAGTTGGGTTGACCCGCCCTTTTTTGAAGTTGTTGTCGTAAAGTAATCAACCGAAACTTCTCTTGTTTGATGTTATCAGTATCATAAATCAGAATATCGTCTTCTTCACTATTGGCGGGAAAGAGACCAAAACAGGCTTTTGCAATCAACCACTTTTCATCAAATATTTTTTGAAGCATATTTTGGGCGTCAATAAATAAAGAGGTCGCTTCCTGTCCTACGATTTCATCGTTTAAAATGTCTGGATATTTGCCATGTAAATCCCAGGAACGAAAAAAAGGACTCCAATCAATATAGGAGATCAATTGCTGTAAATCTTGATCTTCAATGGTTTTTAATCCTAATGATTTTGGAACAACAGGTCGAAATACTTCCCAGTCGATACTGTATTTTCTATTTCGAGCTGTTTTCAAATCAATATATGACTTGGAGGAAATACGGTCTAAAAATTTCTCTCGAAATGATTGGTATTCAGCTGCAATTTCTGCGGTATAAATTTTATTTTTATTTTCACTCAATAATTTATTGACAATCGTAACTGCTCGAGAGGCATCGTTGACATGGATGATAGGCGAATTACCTTGAGGAGCAATTTTAACTGCAGTGTGAGCCTTTGATGTGGTCGCTCCACCGATCAAAAGTGGAATTTTAAGCCCGATACGGTTCATCTCTTTAGCCACATAAACCATTTCGTCTAGTGATGGTGTAATCAATCCTGATAGACCAATAACATCGACATTTTCTTCTTGTGCTTTCTGCAAAATCAATTCGGGAGGTACCATTACTCCGAGGTCAATGATTTCGAAATTATTACAAGCCAAAACCACACTGACAATGTTCTTTCCAATGTCGTGAACATCTCCCTTGACTGTTGCCATCAATACTTTTCCTGAATATTCCATCAAGCCTGTTTTTTCAGCTTCTATAAAAGGTTGTAAATGAGCCACCGCCTTTTTCATAACCCGTGCAGATTTGACTACTTGAGGCAAAAACATTTTTCCAGAGCCAAATAAATCTCCTACTACATTCATCCCTGCCATTAAGTTGTTTTCAATAACGTGAAGGGGACGAAGGGTCGCAAGTCTTGCTTCCTCAACATCTTCGATGATGTGCCGGTCTATACCTTTAACAAGGGCGTGGGTTATTCGGGTTTGTAAGTCTTCATTTCGCCAAGCTTGTTCTTGCTCCTTTGACTCTTTTTTATTCCCTTTGATACTTTCAGCATAATTCAACAAAGCCTCGGTTGCATCTTCTTTTCGATTAAGCAATACGTCTTCCACCCTTTCAAGCAATGGTTCTGGAATTTCGTCATAAACCTCGAGAAGAGTTGGGTTAACAATTCCCATGTTCATACCATGTTGAATGGCATGGTATAAAAAGGAGGAATGCATTGCTTCTCTGACTGCATTATTTCCCCTAAAAGAAAAAGAGACGTTACTTACACCTCCACTGACATTGGCATAAGGAAGATTTTCTCGAATCCATTTAGTGGCCAAAAAGAAATCCAGAGCATTTCTTTTATGTTCGTCCATTCCTGTCGCTACAGGAAAAATATTGGGATCAAAAATAATATCTTCTGGAGGGAAATTAACCTTATCAACCAAAATTCTGTAGGATCGTTCACAGATTTGAATTCTCCTTTCAAAATTATCTGCTTGCCCGTCTTCATCAAAAGCCATGACAACAACTGCAGCTCCATATAATTTTACTTTCTGAGCCTGCTCAATAAAGGTGGATTCTCCTTCCTTTAAACTGATAGAATTGACGACACTTTTACCTTGTACGACCTTGAGTCCTGCCTCGATTATTTCCCATTTGGAGCTATCAATCATTACTGGTACACGAGCAATATCTGGTTCTGCACCAATCAGGTTCAAGAATTTAACCATGGCTGCTTTTCCATCGATCATCCCCTCGTCCATATTGACATCAATAATTTGTGCTCCCCCTTCTACTTGTTCTAAAGCTACTTCGACCGCTACCTCATAATTTCCTGATTCAATTAACCTCAAAAATTTTCTAGAACCCGTTACATTGGTACGTTCTCCAATATTGATAAAGTTAGTTTCAGGTGAAACTACCAAAGACTCTTGACCAGAAAGCGTTAAGTATCGGTTGGAGTTATGCATGGTATGGAATTTGGGGCTTTCTGGGCTTTGCCTTGGAGGCGACTTCGGCAATTAGACGAATGTGATCTGGAGTGGTGCCACAACACCCTCCCACAATATTGATCAAGTTTTGATCCAGAAATTGCTCAATCAATACAGCCATTTCTTGTGGGGTTTGATCATACTCACCAAAAGCATTGGGCAAACCAGCATTGGGGTGAATCGAGGTGTGAAAGGGTGTCAGCTTTGACAATCTCTTCAAATAGGGATGGAGTTGACTAGCACCCAAAGCACAGTTAAATCCCATACTAATAAGGGGAATATGGGAAACAGAAATGGCAAAGGCTTCTACGGTTTGACCCGACAAAGTCCTTCCACTTTTGTCTGTTATGGTTCCACTCACCATTATCGGTAAGTTTATTTTTTTCTCTTGATAATAGTCTTGAATCCCAAAAAGTGCGGCTTTGGCATTAAGAGTATCAAAAATGGTTTCAACCAAAAGTAAATCAGCACCTCCCTCAACCAATCCAGCTACTTGTTCTCGATAAGCATCAAAAAGTTCATCGAAGCTGACCGCACGAAAACCTGGATCATTCACATCTGGCGACATGCTGGCGGTCTTGTTGGTAGGTCCAATAGCACCAGCAACAAATCTTGGTTTGTCTGGGTTTTGAGTCGTTATTTTTTGAGCAGTTTCCTTAGCTATTTTTGCTGACTCATAATTGAGCTCATAAGCCAAATCTTCCATTTGATAATCTGCCATAGCAATGGAAGTAGAAGAAAAAGTGTTGGTTTCGATGATATCAGCACCCGCCAGAAGATATTGTTCATGAATGTTTCTGATGGCATTGGGTTGGGTAATGGATAATAGATCGTTATTGCCCCCCAAGGGGCAGGGATGATCTATGAACCGATCTCCTCTAAATTGTTCCTCAGAGAGTTCTAGTCTTTGGATCATCGTGCCCATGGCACCATCTAAAACTAAAATTCTTTCGTTTAAGATATCCTTTATCATCTGTTAAATTTTTTCCAAAGCCTGATCAATGTCTTGTTTGATATCTTCTATATTCTCCAAACCAACAGAAAGTCGTATTAAACCATCTGTGATGCCCACTAGGGCTCTTTCCTCTATAGAAAGTTTACTGTGGGTAGAAGTTGCTGGATGAGTAACAATGGTTCTGGTGTCTCCTAAATTGGCACTAAGAGAGCACATCTGAATTTGATTTAGAAAAACTTGCGCTGCTTTAATGCCCTCTTTGAGTTCAAAAGTAACAATATTCCCGCCTTTAAGCATTTGCTTCTTAGCGATTTCGTATTGGGGGTGGGATGTTAAAAAGGGATATTTTACTTTGCAGATTTTGGGCTGATTTTCCAAGTGTTTTGACAATGCCAATGCATTCTCACAGTGACGATCCAAACGAACGGCTAGTGTCTCTATACTTTTGGAAAGCACCCAAGCATTGAATGGAGATAATGCAGAACCTGAATTTCGAAAAAAGGGTCTTATCTCATTTATCAAATCTGACTCCCCTACAATCAATCCACCCAAAACCCTGCCTTGTCCATCGATAAGCTTGGTCGCTGAATGAATGACCAAATCGGCACCAAATACTATAGGTTTTTGTAGGTAGGGTGTTGCAAAACAGTTGTCCACCACCAAAAGGATATTGTTGTTTTTGGCTACTTCTGATAGATACTCCATGTCAAGGACATCCAAACCCGGATTGGTAGGAGTTTCTATATAAATGATCTTGGTATTTGGTTGAATTACTGTTTCAACTTCTTGGGGTGTATTGGCATTGAAATAAGTAGTTTCGATATTCCATTTGTTAAAATATTTTGTAAAAAGAGAATGAGTGGATCCAAAGATTGATCTTGCGGAAACAACATGATCTCCACTGCTAAGCAAAGCTGCAAAACTAGCGAATACAGCTGCCATTCCCGAGGCAAAAGCAATACCCTCCTCTGCCCCTTCGAGGGTACATATTTTGTCAACTAATTCCTCGGTGTTGGGATTGGTGAATCGGCTGTAAATATTACGATCAAACTCATCGGCAAAAGCGGCTCTCAACTCCTCAGCATCCTCAAAAACAAAACTTGAGGTCAAATAGAGTGGAGCCGAATGTTCGGCATATTGAGATCGCTCCATTTGTGTTCTTATGGCTTCAGTTTCAAAGTGTTTTTTCATAATTTTTTCCCATTAAGAAAAATGGAGTATTTAATTGGAGTTGAAAAAGATAGGGTTTTGGCTACAGAGCAATATTTGTCAAAAGAGAGACTAACGGCTCTTTTGGCTTTTTCAGCAGCGATGTCGCCTTCGAGCTTAATATCAACCTGAATTTTATAAAACAATGAAGGAACTTGATCGGGCAATCGATATCCTTCAACATCCATTTTAAGATCAGTAGGATTAATCTTTTGTTTGTTGAGAATAGCAATAATATCTATACTACTGCAACCTGCAAGACCCATCAAAAGAAGTTCCATGGGACCAACGCCCTCCACTTTTCCTTCTTTTTTGGATTTGTTATCCAATAAAACTTTGTGACCGTTGTCGTTGTGTACTTCAAAAAGGTAGTCTTGATTAACTCTGTTAAGACTTACTTTCATTTGTTTTTAGATAAGTTGATTGGGGTTGAATATGCCACTCAGAATTTGTGACACAGCATCATTTTCTATCAAAAAAGCATCGTGTCCATGAATGGATTTAATTTCATGATAAAAAATATTTTCTTTTACTTTTTTTCCTCTTCTATGGGTTTTTCGGTCTTCCTCTGCAGTGAAAAAGAGGTCGCTTTCAATGGCAATCAAATGAATATTAGAAGTAATGGATTCAATAATATGTTCCAGCGTATCTCCTTTTCTGGTTATATCAACAGATGCCAATAAATGATTCATCGTTTTATAGGCTTGCAAGAGAAATCGACTTTGTAATTTGTCACCATGGTGAATAAGCCAACTTTCAACATTGAATATGTTTTTGTCCTTGTTAAAAGTTCTGTCAAATCGTTCAGTAAAGGAGGAAGGAGTTCGATAGGTTAACATCGCATGAATCCGCGCATCCCTCAAAGGTTGTTTTGAGTTTTCTAAAAGCCTTTTTTGGAGATAGGTGTTGGCAATGATCCAATCGGAAGCTTTCCAATCGGCCGCAACAGGAATCAGATTTTTAGTCAAGGAGGGGTATAAAGCCGCCATCTCCCATGCAATGCCTCCCCCTATTGATCCTCCAATCAGTGCAAATAGTTTTTGTATTCCTAGTATTTGCAATCCCTCAAAGAAAATTTCTGCAATATCTCCAGTATGAAAACCATCATATTGATCAAGGGTGTAATCATTTACGCCATTACCAGGAATATTAAATGCAAGGATTGCAAAATGATTGGTGTCAATGGTGAGGTTGGGGCCTACAACTTTAGTCCACCACCCCTTTGGACCGGCAACATTGGCATCACCGGTCAAGGAATGATTGATGAGTACTACAGGTGCTTGATCAAATGCCTGACCAAAATGCTGATAGTGTATGTCTATCTGTTCATAGACAGCTCCTGAATCTGTAGTAAAATCCTTTACGGAAATTGTTTTAACCTCAGTCATTGAGATGGATTAAATTGCTTTTAGCGCTTTGTCCAAATCTTCTTTTAAATCCTCTACATTTTCGATTCCCACTGAGATTCTAACCAAGTCAGAAGACACACCCGTACTGGCTTGTTCTTCCTCATTTAACTGAGAATGGGTTGTACTAGAAGGATGAATGATCAAAGATTTGGTATCACCAATGTTAGCCAAAAGCGAAAAAATCTCGGTGCTTTCGGTAACCTTCTTTGCTGCTTCAAATCCTTTTTTCAGACCAAAAGTTACAATACCACTTTTTCCGTTGGGTAAGTACTTTTGAGCCAAATCTGCATATTTAGAAGATTCTAGTCCAGGATAATTTACCCAACTAACTTCGTCTCTGGATTGCAACCATTGGGCAAGTTCCAAAGCATTGTCAGAATGTTTTTGCATTCTCACTTCTAAAGTTTCCAATCCTTGAATAACTTGGAAACTATTCAATGGACTGGGGGCACTCCCCAGGTCTCTGAGACCCTCAATTCTCACCCTTGCAATAAAGGCAATTGGACCCAACACATCATGATACTTCAACCCATGGTAGGATGGAGAAGGCTCTGTAAACTCGGGGAAATTCCCGTTGGAATAGTCAAAAGTTCCTGCATCGATGATCACTCCACCAATGGTTGTTCCATTTCCTGTGATGTATTTGGTCAAAGAGTGGATAACGATATTGGCACCGTGTTCGATAGGATTCAATAATGCTGGTGTAGCGATAGTATTGTCTACTATAAAAGGTACTTTAGCTGCTTTTGCATGTTCACTTATCGATTTCAAATCCAGCACATCCAATTTAGGATTTCCCAATGATTCAGCAAAAAATGCTCTGGTATTGGGCTGAACAGCTTTGGTGAAATTCTCAACATCATCTGGATCAACAAATGTTGTCGTAATTCCAAAACGAGGTAAAGTATTGTTCAACATATTATAAGTTCCTCCATACAAACTGTTGGAGGCTACAATATGGTCCCCTGCTTTGAGCAACGTCATGAATGTTGTAGCAATTGCGGCTGTCCCGGATGCAGTGGCAACTGCAGCTACCCCCCCCTCAATGGCTGCCAATCGTTGTTCGAGGACATCGTTAGTAGGGTTGTTCAATCGAGTATATATGTATCCTGCCTCTGTCAATGCAAATAGGTTGGCTGCATGATCAGAGTCATTAAACACATAGGAGGATGTTTGATAAATGGGAACGGCTCTCGTTCCTTGTGTTTTTGTCACGTCATGCCCAGCATGAAGTGCATTGGTTGCTAATTTTAGGCTCATAATTTAAAGGTGTTTTTAATTGTATTCAAATAATCAAGTTTTTCCCAGGTGAAAAGTTCAACTGTTTTTTCTACCCTACCACTGTAGGGCGATTCAAAAACTTTAGTAATTACTTGGGGATGTCTTCCCATATGACCATAAGCAGCTGTTTCAAGATAAATGGGGTTTCGGAGTTTAAGTCTGTTTTCAATAGCATAAGGTCGGAGGTCAAAAATTTCACTAACCTTTTCTGCAATTTCAGGATCGGAAAGTGAAACTTTGGAAGTGTTGTAGGTGTTGATATTAATAGAAGTTGGTTCCACCACGCCAATGGCATAACTCAACTGAACTAAAATTTCCTTGGCTACGCCAGCTGCTACAAGATTTTTGGCAATATGCCTTGCTGCATATGCAGCACTACGGTCTACCTTACTGGGGTCTTTTCCACTGAAAGCACCTCCACCATGTGCTCCTTTTCCACCATAGGTGTCCACAATTATTTTTCTTCCTGTCAATCCAGTATCACCATGAGGCCCACCGATTACAAATTTTCCTGTAGGATTTATATGGTAGGTAATATCATTGTGGAATAATTTTTTGATGTGCGCAGGCTCTTGATCCATAACTTTTTGAATAACAATATTGATGATGTCACTTTTAATTTTTTCTAACATCTTTTTATCGTCATCCAAAAACTGATCGTGTTGTGTTGATACCACTATAGTATCTATACGTAGGGGTTGACCATCATTGCTGTACTCAATGGTAACTTGAGATTTTGAATCGGGACGTAAATAAGTAATTTCTCTGTTTTCCCTTCTGATATTGGCCAATTCAATCAAAATTTTGTGAGATAAATCTAGAGCCAATGGAATGTGGTTTTCGGTTTCATCGGTTGCATAACCAAACATGATTCCTTGATCACCAGCACCTTGATTTTCTTTTTCATCTCTGTCCACTCCGCGATTAATATCTTGAGACTGCTCATGTATCAGTGATATTACTCCACATGAATTACCACTAAACTGATATTCGTCTTTAGTATAACCAATACGATTGATGGTTTCGCGAGCAATGGTTTGGACATCGAGATAAGTGTTACTTTTAACCTCTCCCGCCAGAATGGCCTGTCCTGTGGTGACAAGTGTTTCGCAAGCTACCTTGCTGTCAGAATCAAAGGCAATAAAATTATCTAATAGGGCATCACTGATTTGATCCGATACCTTATCAGGATGGCCTTCGCTTACAGATTCTGAAGTAAAAAAATAAGACATAAAGTTGCTTTATTAGGGGATTTGACAAAGTACGTCTTAAAGCAACACTGCTTTAGCATTTTTTTAAGAGGTTGCAATCAGTCAAATCCTTCCTCGATTATTTTACAAATGTATTACTAATTTTTAAATTATAAAAAAAAAGTCAATATTAATAGATGGAAATCAAGTTTGATTGATATCCAAAAAAAATCAGCTATTTAAAAAGTCTTCGAAAACAAAAAAGTAATTATCTTAACCCCAGCAAAAAGTTAAAAATGTAT
The DNA here is from genome assembly GCA_018647605.1 of Flavobacteriaceae bacterium. GTDB lineage: Bacteria > Bacteroidota > Bacteroidia > Flavobacteriales > Flavobacteriaceae > UBA8316. The sequence continues at coordinate 9,847 of JABGSU010000052.1, forward strand.
TTCGCAATTGCGGGTAATATTGGCGCAGGTAAAACCAGTTTAGCAGAACTGCTCTCTAAAAATTATGATTGGGAAGCTCACTACGAGGATGTGATTGATAATCCTTATCTGGATGACTTCTACAATCATATGGAACGGTGGTCTTTCAATCTTCAAGTCTATTTTTTGAACAGCAGATTTCGTCAATTGAAGAATTTTAGAAATTCTAATAAAAACTTTATTCAAGATCGTACTATCTACGAGGACGCTCACATTTTTGCTCCCAACCTGCATGCAATGGGTCTGATGAATCAAAGAGACTTTAATAATTACCAGTCGTTATTTGAGCTGATGGAGTCTATGGTACAAGGCCCAGATATGCTCATTTATCTTAGAAGTAGTATCCCTAATTTAGTGAGTAAAATCCATAAAAGAGGCAGAGAATATGAAAATTCAATCAGCATAGAGTACTTAAGTCGTTTGAATGAAAGATACGAGGCTTGGGTTTCAACTTATCAAAAGGGAAAATTATTGATCGTTGACGTCGATAAAATAGATTTTGTCGAAAATAAGGAAGATTTAGGTCAGATCATTGAGAAAATCGACGCTGAATTAAACGGTCTGTTTTAAACACTATCAATTATGTTTCCTTTGGTTAAAATTTGCCAGAATTTATAGACTTTAGATTCCTTTTTTATTCTGAATGGTTTTCTTACTTTTGGGGCCATTAATAAACCAACATTACATGAAATTTATTATAGATTTTCTACCTGTATTTGGACTTTTGGGTTTGGTATTTGTTTTTGTAAAAAACAATTGGATTGCCAAACAAGAAGTCGGAAACGAAAAAATGGCTAAAATTGCCGAAAACATTGCCAAAGGAGCAATGTCTTTCCTAAAGGCAGAATATAGAATTCTTTCCATCTTTGTGGTCTGTTTGGCCATATTACTATACTTTAAAGGAAGCAATGAAGAAGGATCCCATGGTATGGTAGCCCTGTCTTTTGTGGTGGGTGCGATATGTTCTGCACTAGCAGGCTTTATCGGTATGCGTGTAGCAACCAAAGCCAACGTTAGAACCACCAACGCTGCTAGAACATCCCTTGGTAAAGCCTTGGAAGTGGCTTTTACGGGAGGATCTGTAATGGGCCTTGGCGTAGTTGGTTTGGGTGTATTGGGACTTAGCAGTCTTTTTGTATTGTACCAAAATATTTGGCCTGGTGCTGCTAATCTCCCCACTGTATTGAACGTATTAACAGGATTCTCAATGGGAGCATCTTCCATTGCGTTGTTTGCCAGAGTTGGTGGAGGAATTTACACAAAAGCAGCTGATGTAGGAGCTGACTTAGTGGGAAAAGTTGAAGCAGGAATCCCCGAAGATCATCCCTTAAACCCAGCAACCATTGCAGATAATGTAGGAGATAATGTAGGAGATGTTGCTGGAATGGGTGCAGATTTATTTGAATCTTATGTGGGTTCTATTATTGGTACAATGGTATTAGGAGCCTTTGTAATCACCCCCAACCTTGAAGGTCTAGGCGCAGTCTATCTTCCCCTTGTCTTAGCGGCCTTGGGAATTATCATATCCATTATCGGAACTTTCTTTGTCAAAGTTAGAGAAGGAGGAAATCCTCAATCCGCTTTAAATATTGGCGAATTCGGTTCTGCTGGTCTTATGGTAATCGTTTCCTATTTTGTCATTAACAGCATGATCCCTGAGTTAACTGAAGGTTTACCCTTTGGATCATTGGGTGTCTTTTTTGCCACCCTAGCTGGATTGGTCGCTGGTTTGGGAGTTGGAAAAATTACTGAATATTATACTGGAACAGGTACTAAACCTGTCTCTGCAATTGTTCGTCAATCAGAAACTGGAGCAGCGACCAACATTATCGCTGGTTTGGGGGTTGGAATGATGTCAACCATGATTCCTATTTTATTGATCGCAGCTGCCATTTTAGTCTCTCATCACTACGCAGGGCTCTATGGTATTGCCATAGCAGCTGTGGGAATGTTGGCCAATACGGGAATCCAATTGGCTGTTGACGCCTACGGACCTATCTCTGACAATGCAGGAGGTATTGCTGAAATGGCAGAATTACCTGCCGAAGTAAGAGAACGTACAGATAAATTAGATGCTGTTGGAAACACTACCGCTGCCATTGGAAAAGGTTTTGCTATTGCCTCTGCTGCTTTGACAGCCTTAGCCTTATTTTCTGCCTTCATGCAAGTAGCTAATGTTACTGCTATCGACGTTTCCAAGCCAAAAGTAATGGCTGGACTTTTGGTAGGAGGTATGTTGCCTTTCGTTTTTTCTGCACTCTCAATGAATGCTGTTGGACGAGCGGCCATGTCGATGATCGAAGAAGTTAGGAGACAGTTTAAGGACATTCCTGAATTAAAAGCAGCTCTTGAAATCATGCGTAAGTATGACGCTGATATTTCTAAAGCAAACAAAAAGGATCGTGCCATTTTTGATGCTGCCGACGGCAAAGCAGATTATGAAAAGTGTGTTGAAATCTCAACAAAAGCTTCCATCAAAGAAATGGTTATGCCTGGACTTCTGGCCATACTAGTTCCTGTAGCTGTTGGGTTATTAGGCGGGGCAGAAATGCTCGGAGGTTTATTGGCTGGTGTTACCACTTGTGGAATTTTAATGGCCATATTCCAATCCAACGCAGGAGGTGCATGGGACAATGCTAAAAAGATGATAGAAACCGACGGCAAAAAGGGATCTGAAGCCCACAAAGCTGCTGTTGTAGGAGATACCGTTGGAGATCCATTTAAAGATACTTCCGGGCCTTCTCTTAATATTTTATTGAAATTAATGTCTGTGGTCGCCTTAGTAATTGCTCCTACTGTAGCACTTGAGGTAGATTCAATGGGTGAGAAAGTTGAAAAAATAGAACACACCATCACTTTAGAAGAGGAAAAAGAGTCTGACATTGCAGACAATAGTATTCCTTATGAAGATGTCGTCAAAAAATAGTATTGACTACTAATACCCTCTTTTTAAAAATTTTTAAGCCCAACAACAAAAATTGTTGGGCTTTTTCTTTCTACATAGACGTTGCTAAATTACGACTGTTGAACTGGAATAAAAATTTGGTTTAAAAAATCAATTTCTCTTCGATCTTTTGGGTATAAAGGGATTGAGTAGCTGTTGAAGTTTATTCAAGTAAGATTGAATCATTGAAGTTGTAAAATTTATAATCTTATTTTACATACATCACTTTATTTACCGCTTTGACTACATCATCACTGTTGGGAAGCCATTCAGCCAGTAAAACAGGGGAATAGGGTGCTGGAGTATCGGCAGTATTGATTTTTTCAACAGGAGCATCTAGATAATCAAATATTTGATTTTGAACCTGATAGGTGATTTCAGTAGAAATATTCCCAAAAGGCCAGGATTCTTCCAATATAACCAGTCGATTGGTCTTTTTAACCGAATTAAATATGGACTCATAATCCATGGGGCGGATTGTCCTTAAATCTATAATTTCACATTCAATTCCTTCTTTAGCAAGGGTATCAGCAGCAGCATAGGCCGCTTTAATGATTTTTCCAAAGGAAACTATCGTTACATCTTTTCCTTCTCTTTTGATATCGGCGACACCGATGGGAAGGGTATATTCTCCTTCGGGAACTTCTCCCTTGTCACCATACATTTGCTCTGACTCCATAAATATCACAGGATCTTCATCTCTAATGGCTGATTTCAAAAGGCCTTTGGCGTCGTAAGGATTGGAAGGAACAATTACTTTAAGTCCAGGACAGTTGGCATACCAACTTTCAAAAGCTTGGGAATGGGTAGCAGCCAATTGACCTGCAGAAGCTGTGGGACCCCTAAAAACAATAGGACAAGGAAATTGCCCTCCTGACATCTGACGAATTTTGGCAGCATTATTAATGATTTGATCAATACCCACCAAAGCAAAATTAAATGTCATAAATTCGATAATGGGACGGTTACCCGTCATTGTAGAGCCAACTCCTATACCGGAAAAACCTAACTCTGAGATGGGAGTGTCAATTACTCGTTTTTCTCCAAATTCGTCTAGCATTCCTTTTGAAGCCTTATAAGCGCCGTTATATTCAGCGACCTCTTCACCCATCAAATAGATAGTGTCATCTCTTCGCATTTCTTCAGACATGGCTTGGCAAATGGCTTCTCTAAACTGAATTGTTTTCATTAAATTATTTTTGGAATTACAAATTTAATTAAATGCTGAATGATTAATTGGGTATTGTAGCAATAATTTTCACAAAATTTGACTACAAAAAGCAATAATTTGTACTAAGAATACTTTATAAATTCATTAAATTGGCTTTACAGGATTTTATGAAATTAATTCAATTAAAAATTAAAGGGATTTCCTATAGCGAAACGCAAACAGGTGCCTATGCACTAATTTTAAACGAAGTCGATGGAAACAGGAAATTACCAATCATCATTGGTGGTTTTGAAGCGCAATCCATTGCAATAGCATTGGAAAAAGAGCTAAAGCCAAAACGTCCTTTGACCCATGACCTTTTTAAAAATTTTGCGGAAAGATTTAGTGTTTATGTCAAGCAGGTAATTATTCACAAATTGGTAGATGGTGTTTTTTACTCGAGCTTGATCTGTGAAAGGGATAAAATTGAAGAAATTATTGACGCCAGAACTTCTGATGCTATTGCAATGGCCTTGAGATTTGGTGCCCCCATTTTTATATATGATTCCATTCTTAAACAAGCAGGATTTGACGAAAGTATTATGAAAGATGATAAAAAAAATAAGGGAGGTGATAATTGGATACAAAATTTTGTAGAAGAACAAAGTAAACAAAAAGCTGTTCCAGACGATTTAAAAAAACTTTCTCTATCCAAACTCAAATCGCTTTTGGATAAATTGGTAAACCTTGAAGATTACGAAAAAGCAGTGAAAATTAGAGATGAAATTTCAAAAAGAAAATCTAGCAAATAGCTGTTAATTTTTTTTTGAAAACTATTTCTATTTGCAAGCATGTGAGCCTTTCTATAACTTATTTTTAATCTTATTACATTAAGACATGCAACAATATTTAGATCTTGTTCGCCATATTCAAGAACAAGGAGTAGCCAAAACGGACCGGACGGGAACGGGAACTAAAAGTGTTTTCGGTTACCAAATGCGATTTGATTTAACAGAGGGATTTCCATTAGTTACAACCAAAAAAATCCATGTTAAATCAGTTATTCACGAACTGCTATGGTTTCTCAAAGGTGATACCAACACTCAATACTTAACAGAAAATGGTGTAAAAATATGGAATGAATGGGCAGATGAAAATGGAGATTTAGGCCCTGTCTATGGACACCAATGGCGGAATTGGAACGATGAGGGTATTGATCAGATCAAATCAGTAATAGAAACTTTGAAAACTAATCCTGACAGTAGAAGAATGCTTGTTTCGGCTTGGAATCCTAGCGTGCTTCCCGACACCTCCGTATCTTTTTCTGAGAATGTTGCCAATTACAAAGCGGCTTTACCTCCTTGTCACGCCTTTTTCCAATTCTATGTAGCCGATGGAAAACTCTCTTGTCAACTCTACCAAAGAAGTGCAGATCTTTTCTTGGGAGTTCCTTTTAACATTGCATCCTATGCACTTTTGAATCTGATGGTAGCCCAAGTTTGTGATTTAAAACCAGGTAACTTTATACATACCTTTGGGGATGTCCACATCTATTCCAACCATAAAGAACAACTAGAAGAACAACTCAGTAGGAGTCCAAAGCCACTTCCTGAAATGAAATTGAATCCTGAAATCAAAGATATTTTTGATTTTAAATACGAGGATATTACACTCAACGGATATGATCCTCACCCTTTGATTAGGGGCAAGGTTGCCGTTTAAATCAAATTTGATTTACTTCTTTAAGAATATTAATCAGTTGATCGATTTCGTTTTTTGTATTGTAAAAATGTACAGAAAAACGCAGGTATCCCCCTCTGTAAGCCGCTCGCACATTAGAGGTTTCCAGGCTTTTCAAAACCTCCTCTTCCGATGCAATACTCAGAATGGAACTTTGACTTGAGCGCTGGTGAAATTTAGGAATCCAACCTATATTGAGCAGCTCTTTTCTTAATGTATTGCTGAGCATTTTGTTTCTTTCGACCAATTGCCCGAAATCATGAGCTGTCAAATAGTCCATCGCGAAAACCAATGATGCAGCCCCCAAAATATTAAAATGTCCCGTAAATACCTTTTGATGAAAGGTCTCTCCATTTGTATTTGTTAATTCAAAAAATCGATCTGATAAGACTATAAAACCATTACCAAAACCCGCCAACAACCATTTATAACCGCTACATACAACTGCATCAAAGGGAGAATTAGAAAAATTAAAATGATCTGTACCTATAAATTGAGTAGCATCACCTATAATAAGCAATTGCGGGTATTGTTCACGAAGGTTGTCCAAAAAATCAAAATCAATTTTTAGCCCATTGGTATACTGAACAATACTAATTACCAATGCATCATATTTGTTTTGAGCCAAAGCCTGATCAATTTTGTCTTCCAAGCGTTCCTCCATCGTCAGATAAAAATGATTAAAATCTCTCTCCTCAATGGCATCAACAAGAGAATGGTAATCGTCTTTTATGCATAAAATATTACTTCCTTTTTGAATACTGTCCAAAACATATCTTATACCTACGGAAAAATTAGAAACAAAATAAGTCTGTTCTTTTTTAGACTCAACAAACTGGGCAATGGACGCGTGAGTATTATCCAATTGGTCGTAGGCCTCTATTTTATATTGGTCTCCGTTGAGCAAATAATTCTGCTCATAATTGGTTCTAAAATCATACAAAGGCTGAGACATCAAGCCTACATAGGCCGTGTTGAAATAAGTACATGATTTCAGGGCTGGGAAATCGTTATGAAAGGTCATAAATAAATTAGAAAGCGTACATTTGATTCAAAATTAGTTTATTTCAGTATATTTTGATGACTAATTTCTTATTATGTCTAAAAGCAAAATTCACCTCCCTTTAAACCTATGAATTCAAAAGGAAAAATAGATACAGTAAAAGATGATTTTCCTGAATCGAGTAGTTTGAATGAAAAAACAGAAGGTCCCAAAGTCCCCCATCAAAAAGTCACCCTTATTGCTGCCATTGATGAAAATCGTGTTTTGGGAAAAGACAACCAATTGATTTGGCATTTACCTGAAGATTTAAAACGTTTCAAACGCTTGACCACCAACCACGCTATCATTATGGGAAGAAAAACATTCGAGTCCTTACCCAAAGCACTTCCCAACCGACATAATATCGTTGTAACTAGAAATAGAAACTATTCCAAAGAAGGTGTCACTATATGCCATAGACTAGAGGAAGCGATTTCCAGCGCAAGTGAAGACAAACAACCTTTTATTATTGGAGGAGGGCAGATATACGAACAAGCCATTGGATTGGCCTCAGTGATTGAATTAACAAAAATCCACGATCAATTTGAAGGAGATGTTTTTTTTCCAGAAATAGACAATGACAAGTGGACCATTATAAATGAACAACCCATGGAACATCCAGAATTTGATTATTCTTTTGTAACCTACATTAAAAAATAATTCCTTTATGAAAGCATTTGTGTTTCCTGGACAAGGATCCCAGTATACTGGAATGGGAAAAGATCTGTTTGATCGATTCGAAAGGGCTAAAAAAATGTTTAAAGCCTCGGATGAAATTTTGGGATTTGAACTTTCCAAAATTCTACTAGAGGGCACCAAAGAGGAACTCCAGCAAACCAGAGTTACCCAACCTGCAATCTACTTGCATTCAGTCATTACCTCAGAGGTAATCGGAAATAATTTTCAACCAGATGCAGTGGCCGGTCACTCTTTGGGAGAATTTTCAGCTTTAACTGCTACTGGAACTATTAATTTTGAATCGGGTCTAAAATTGGTTTCCCAAAGGGCGGAAGCCATGCAGAAAGCCTGCAACCTCAGTAAAGGGACTATGGCAGCAGTGCTGGGCTTAGAGGACAAAAAAGTAGAAGAAGTTTGTGATCAAATCAAAGGTATAGTAGTAGCTGCCAATTACAATTGTCCAGGTCAACTGGTAATTTCGGGAAGCGTCGAGGCCATCACTTTGGCCTGCGAAGCTTTAAAAGATGCTGGAGCCAGAAGAGCACTAGTATTACCTGTTGGAGGAGCTTTTCACTCTCCCTTGATGGAGCCTGCCAGAAGTGAACTTGCCAATGCTATTGACGATACTCAATTCTCCGCTCCAAAATGTCCTGTTTATCAAAATACCATAGCTAGGGCTGTTACAGATCCTATTGAGATTCAGAAAAACTTGATTGCCCAATTAACAGCTCCAGTAAAATGGACACAAAGTATAAATGCTATGATTGAGGCAGGGATTTCTGAATTTGTCGAGGTAGGGCCAGGAAAAGTATTACAGGGATTGATCAAGAAAATTTCTCCCGATGTAACAACATCAGCAGCAGAGATCTAATCGCTTATCCCAAAAATCGCTTGATTACAGTGGTCATAAAATCAATTTGATCATCGGTCAATTCTGTATGCATCGGTAAAGAAATTACTTCGTTGACAACTTGTAGTGTTACCTCAAAATCTTCTGCTTTATAACGTTCACTGGTGTAAGCTTTTTGTAAATGTAGCGGTATAGGATAGTAAACTCCACAAGGAATATTATTTTCATTAAGGTACTTTACTAGACCATCTCGGTCTCCATCAATAACCTTCAGGGTGTATTGGTGATATACATGAGAGTCGCAATCCCCTTTTCTAAAAGGGGTTATCAAATTGGGATGATCGGCCAACCGCTGGTTGTATTTGAGAGCAGCGGCTTTTCTGGACTCATTGTAAAAATCTAGGTATTTCAATTTAATATCCAGTATGGCTGCTTGTATAGAATCTAAACGGGAATTTACACCTACCACATCGTGCTGATATCTAATATACATTCCGTGATTAACCATTCCACGAATCGTGTGGGCGAGATCGTCATCATTGGTAAAAATAGCACCTCCATCTCCATAAGCTCCCAAATTCTTTGAAGGAAAAAAAGAGGTCGTTCCTACATGCCCCAAAGCACCTGTTTTCTTTTTACTTCCGTCAGAAAAAGTATAATCCGCCCCTATTGATTGTGCGTTATCCTCTACGACAAACAAATCGTTGGCTTCTGCAAACGCTAAAATCTCCTCCATATCGGCAGCTTGGCCAAACAAGTGGACAGGAATAATAGCTTTGGTTTTGGGACCGATGGCTTTTTCTATGGCCGCCAAATCAATATTAAAAGTTTTAGGATCAACATCGACCAATACAGGAGTCAATCCCAACAAAGAAATGACTTCGACCGTAGCTGCAAAAGTAAAATCAGCAGTAATGACCTCGTCACCGGGTTTCAAACCCAGACCCATCAATGCAATTTGAAGTGCATCTGTTCCGTTGGCACAAGGAATGACATGATTGACACCTAAGTACTGCTCCAAATGTGCTTGAAAACTTTTTACCTGGGGACCATTTATGAATTTTGTGGATTCAATAGTATTTAAAACAGATTGATTAACCTGATCCTTAATTTGTTCATATTGACCCTTTAGGTCAACCATTTCGATTTTCTTCATAAATTTTATCACAATACAAAATTAAAAAAAGAGAATCGCTTTTGAACTATCATATCATAAAGTATTTAAAAAGAAAAAAATTGTGATAACATAAATTTAATGGTTAGAAAAAAACTTTATTAGAAATTGATTTAGCTGCCCGTTTAAAATCAAATCAAGAATCTATTAGGATTTAAAAATGAGTAGTCCAGAAAAAAACTAAATTTTAAAATAGCTTGAAACCAATTTTATAATTTTGTTATCAAAGCGAGAATAATCAATATTTTATTAGATCTCTAAATCTTAAAAAGATATATTCTCATTAAAATAAAATAAGTAATTAAAATGTTAGCGCATGGAAATAGATTTTGTTGTAACATGGGTTGACATGGATGACCCAAAATGGAAAGAGCAGTTTTATCAGTATTCTGACAAAATTGACAACTCCGTAAATGAAAAATCTGAAGCTCGTTTTAGAGATTATGGTTTTTTAAAATACTGGTTCCGTGGTGTAGATGCTTTTGCCCCTTGGGTTAGAAAAATTCATTTTGTAACCTCTGGTCAAAAACCAGACTGGCTTAACATTGATCACCCAAAGCTAAATATGGTAAGTCATAAAGATTACATCCCAGCAGAATACCTACCTGTTTTTAATTCTAATTTAATTGAAATATACATGCATAAAATCCCTGATTTAACGGAGCAGTTTGTGTATTTCAATGACGATTTTTTCATCACCAATCACCTTAGTCCAAATCGTTTTTTTGAAAATGGACTCCCCAAAGACATCGCTGCTTTTCGTAAAAATACAGGTATATCTCAGTTCGAGAAAATGCTTAAGAACAACATCAGATTAATCAACAAGCACTTTGATAAAAAAGAAGTTTTTAAACGGGACGCATGGAAGTGGTATGACTCTTCTTATGGAAGTAGAGGTAGATTAAACCATTTATTAAAGTTCTACAATAAGTTTATTACCCTACGAACACCTCACAATGCGCAGCCTTTTTTAAAAAGTACTTTTGAAGAGGTTTGGAGAAATTGTGGGAAAGAACTAACAGAAATGTCTCATCATCGATTTCGCAGTAATAAAGACCTAACGCCAGAACTATTTAGAACATGGCAAATCTGTAGCTCAAACTTCATCCCTTACAACACATATAAGGACACCAAAATGTTTCCGCTAATGATAAAGTCTAAAAAAGCGGTCAAAGCTGTTCGTGAACAAACCTACTCCCTAGTTTGCTTAAACGACAATGTACACATTAGAGACTATGAGCGAACGATGGAAAATATAAAAGGTTCCTTTGATGCAATACTGCCGGACAAATCCTCTTTTGAACTCTAAAAAGAGGATTCAACTTTTATCTTATTTTTCAAATTTAGACTTCAGAGGATACATTTTTTTCAAGAAAGGTTCAACCTGTGCACGATGTTCATCGGTTGCGTGTTCAGAATCGTTAATGCAGAATAATTGAGGATTGTATTTGGTAATATATTTCTGATAATTAGTTCGATGAACTCTTATTCTACAAGATTCTTTTCGATCGGCATAAGTTAAAATCCCTCTGTTATTCGCCAGTGCATAATAATTGATTAAAATTCTATGTATGTCTGTCTTGTCCCTAAAACGATTACCAAAGACAGCCTCTAATTCTTTATTAAAAACATTTTCGACTACTGCTTTGAAATCACTTTTTAAAAAAGCATCTATATTGTGATGTTGACTAATGGGATAGAAAATATTAAATCTTTTCTTAAACAATATAAAAGCATTTTCAATAGCCAATCTGTAGGTGTTTACATTAATATTCAACGCTTTTTTAAGTTTGAGTTTATACTTAATCAATGGATTGTATAGCATTCTCATTATGGGAAGCCCATCTTTAAAAAAGAATGAAGGTTTTAAATCATCATTGACAAACGTATCGTCATTTGCAAAAAGAAAATGTTCAGATAAGTCTGGGATTTTATAAATAAAGTGTTCTATTAAACTGGAATTAAACAGTGGGAGAATCTCATTGGGAATAATCTGAGAATGATGAACGATTTCAATTTTTGGATGACTTGTATCCAAAAAAACAGGGATTTGATCGTCTGTAAAAATAAATATTTTTCGAATCCATGGAAGGTGTTTTTCAACAGAACGCAAAGAATATTTAAGCTCTTGATTATCAACATAACGTCCTACTGTATTAATTTTCTTATCCATGTATCGTTGTTTTTTCTCTAACCATTTAGGATCATTACCATCGACCCACATATAAACCAAATCGATACTTATATTCTTACTACTCATAAAAATAATTTTGATAAAGCAACAATGACTTATCTATTCTAATTTGTTAATTTCTTAAATAATACGATTACCGACAATCTTTCTACCCAAAAGGATTTTAAAGTAAAAAACATCTTAAATTCAAACAACATTCAAGGCAAGCAAAACTTGTAAATTCATCCATTAAACTAATTCATAAATTAGCATTAAATTGTAATGTTAAAAATAAATCAATTTTATGAAATTAAGCTTATTTTATTTTGTTGTCCTTGGAGGATTTTTTTTTAGTAAAGCGCAGGACAATTCCCCAAATATTATTTTAATGATTGGTGACGGAATGGGTTTAAGTCAAATATCGGCAGGAATGTATGCCAATAACAACCAAACGGTCTTGGAAGATTTCCCCGTCATTGGGCTTTCTAAAACTCAGGCACTAAGGAATCTCGTTACCGATTCTGCTGCAAGTGGAACAGCAATGGCCTGTGGAGAAAAAACCTATAACGGTGTCATTGGGATTAATCAATATAACAAAGAACTAAAATCCATCCTCGAGATTTGTGAGGAAAACGGATACAAGACTGGACTCATTGCCACCTCCACTATTGTACACGCTACTCCAGCCTCTTTCTACGCCAATGTTGTGTCTCGAAAAAAATATGAGGAAATTGCTTTACAGATGAGTATGAGTGAAGTAGATTATTTTATTGGAGGTGGTAAAAATTACTTCATAAATAGAACAGATAACAGGAATTTAATCAAGGAAATGGAAACGGTGGACGTGGTAAAAAACCTAAGAGCGTTCAAAAAATCTTCTGCTGACAAAATTGGCTTGTTTACATATGATAACGATCCTCCATCACTCAATGAAGGAAGGGATCCAATATTGGCAGAATATCTCGCTGCTACTTTAGAAAAATTAGACAACCGTAAAAAACCTTTTTTTCTTATGGTAGAAGGTTCACAAATCGATTGGGGGGGACATGCTAATGATATTGATTACATTACTTCAGAGTTTATAGAATTCAATAACACCGTAGGTGTTGCTCTCAATTATGCAAAAAACAACCCCAACACCCTAATTATAGTCACAGCCGATCATGAAACGGGAGGACTAGCAATCATCAAAGGAAAAACACAAACCTTTGAAATGGAGGCCAGCTTTAACACATCAGGGCACACTGCTACAATGGTACCCGTATTTAGCTATGGAAAATCATCTGGTCTTTTTGCAGGTATTTATCAAAATACCCAAATTTTTCACAAAATGAAAAAAGCCATAGGTGTGAATTGATTTATTTGGTTCTCATGTTTTGGATTACCTCTTTGTCAAAATCTTCGTCATCCTCTATAATTTCAAAAAAGCTCATCAGGTATTCTTTTGTGCTTTCAAATTCTGAACTCAACTCGAATTGAGATTGTTGTCCATCAATGATTTCAAAAAATGCCGTCTTATTGTCTATTAATTGTTCCCTCACCTCTTCGACGATAGATTCATCTCTTTTAAAGCCTCGATATTTTCTGTCTTTAACAGAATTGATTCCCAACCTGCTATTTACAATGGCATAGCTTGCATCAACCAAACCGCACAAATCAAAATCGTAGGGCAATGGATAGATTTTTTTATCTGCATAAAGTAATTTTCCATTGTGTTGATAGGCCACAGAAAAATCGGTATTACCAATCATAAATTGGAACATAGTATTACGTATCGAAGTCATATCATCCATGGCCTTGGGATGAATATACCTCTCAAAAGACTTGCCTTCGAACCGATCTGCAACGCGCTTGTCATCTTCAATTAAGAATCCTTTAAGTTGATGCACGACTGTTTTCTTTTTTTTGATTTCCAAAAATTCAATATCAACCATTCTGGTTTTAAAATGATACGGTGATATTTTTTCATAGAGTTTATAAGCAATAAATTCCTGAACAATATTGTCGTTTTTTTCTTTTTGCAACAAACAAGGAACAACCAATTTTAAGTTTTTGTTTCCCTCAAACAAAGATCCCTCAGCTTTTGATTTTTTTATTTTCATCTTAATGGGAGGAAAATAGCACTTGGATCTTCTAAAATTACCTCTGGCCCTTAGAGAAACTTCAAGGTCGTTCCATTTGTTTTCGTTCCAAAAAGACATATTTGTTTTGACATAAGTAGTATCGTCTGTTTCAAGTCTAATTACATCATTGGAGTAACTCAACTTAATTTTTAAAGGAGTCTGATCTTGGAAGAGTTTATCTGATTTCTGATCAACCTGAGCACAAAGGGCAGTTGTCATAAAAAGCCCAAGCCAAAAAAACATTTGTTTATTCATAATATAGTTAATAGTTTTATGAATCCAAAATACTAAAATTTGTGATAAAATACCTCTCCATACTGAATCATCGTACTGTAATAACATTATTGCTTTCCCTATTGATTCCTTTTTCGGCCTATCATTTCGAAATTATTTATAATATTGACCTAACATTGATCAGCATTGCAATAATATTTCCTTTAGTTTTTGCGATACGCGGGGCTTTTAAAAGAAGAGAAAAAGCTCTAGAGTTTTTGAGCTTGCATAGAGGTGCCCTCAAAACAATTGGTTACTTTTTTATGATTAGCCCCAAATTACCAGATAAAGCTAAAAATGAAATAATCAAAATACTAGAAGATTTATCCAATACATTTTTGGATCATCTCTCACAATCCAGCCACAATACGGATTTTGTGGATGCAAAAACAGCTTCAATTTTTGAATTTATCAAAAAACACGATGAAGAAATATCGGGAGGAGTAAAACAAAAGATCTTCAGATTTATCAAAGACGTTCATGTTGCCCAAGAAAATTTGATTGCCGTTCACACCCATAGAACACCCATCAGTTTAAAAGCTTATTGTTTGATATTTATCTATATGTTTCCTGTCATATACACTCCAACCATCATCAATAAAATAGGATTGGATAATCCATCAGGCTTGACCTATTTTGTTGTCATTCTGAGTGAGTTCATTCTTATTTCTCTCTATAACATCCAAGATCAAATGGAATACCCGTTTGACAAAGATGGCTTGGATGACATTAAACTGGATTACTTCAAAATCAACAGATCTATCAAATAATTTCAGTCTATAAATCTCAATGCAGGATTCATTAAACCATTTTCAGGATTTTATTAAATCATACTTTATTTTCTTCACTTAGGGGTTTAAGATTGAAATTTCATCTTATGGAATTTTTTATGTAAAATACCTCAAGTAGATCATGAAGAGTTATTTTCAAATTAGATTATCAATATCTAAGAATTTTCAATCAAATTTTACATAAACAATTATTTATTAAACCATAAAACAGCTTTTAATGAAAATTTTGGTAGTAACTTTGATATATAATTAATTTGTACCAATATAATTGTCTAAAATTAACATTAAATAAACATTAGAAATATATAATGTTAATTTTGTACATTACAAGGGTAATTAAATTGAATAATATTTATCGATTCGTAAATATCTTTGAACAAAAATAAATACTAATTGTAATGAAAAAGTTTTTACTCGCAGCATTCTCAATCTCATTAACAACACTAGGCGCAGCCGAAGCGTTAATTCCAATGGACAGCTTGTCGATTCCCAAAGACAGCCTATCTATTCATATTGTTGAGGAGAAGTCCTCCGATATTGAAGAGAAAACCCTTATCGCAATTCAAACGGAAGATTATGCCTACATGGAACGACTTCTGCAATTGGGAACTATTAATCCGAGAATGATGGTAGAGGGCAAGCCTCTGATTATTCACGCTGCTATTCATGATAAAGCAGAAATGATTTTACTATTGGCCACTTATGGCGCTATGCTGGTTAATCCCATTTGTGAAGAAGGAAAGGATATCATGGAATATGCAAAAGAATATAATGCCATTCATGCCCAAGCTCAGATCATTATTATAAAATCTTAATCAAAAAATTATTACTTAGCCTTGATTGGTTGCACTTCCAATCATTAATTCCATTTTAAAAATAATCATCTAATAATATTAAAAAAACCTCTATGAAATCATAGAGGTTTTTTTTGTGCGGGTGAAGGGACTCGAACCCCCACGCCGTGAAGCACTAGATCCTAAATCTAGCGTGTCTACCAATTTCACCACACCCGCATTAGGGAGGACAAATATAGTCAAGTTTTCTTAAAATAATTTTCAGTAAAAAGAAAAAGAAAGAATGTTTTGTACTTTTATACAGATGTTCAATAGCCCATGAAAAAACTTATCCAAAATCAAAAAGAAGTTTTTATTAATCAACTTCTTGAATTACTCAAAATTCCTTCCATTAGTGCTGACCCTCAATACAAAGATGAAGTCAAAAAAACGGCAGAGTGGATCAAAAATGCATTAAATGATATTGGTTGCACTACAGTAAAAATATATGAAACAGAAGGACACCCAGTAGTATATGGAGAAATTTTAGTTTCGGAAAGTGCTCCCACTGTTTTGGTTTACGGTCATTATGATGTTCAACCTCCTGATCCATTGGAATTATGGGATAGCCCCCCTTTTGAACCCATCATTAAAAAGACTGACCTTCACCCAAACGGTGCCATCTTTGCTCGAGGCGCTTGTGATGACAAAGGACAAATGTTTATGCATCTCAAAGCCATTGAACTTTTGGTGAAAAATAAATCCTTGAACAGCAATGTAAAATTTGTGATAGAAGGTGAGGAAGAAGTGGGCAGCGATCATCTAGAGAAATTCATCACCGATCACAAAAGCATGTTACAATCCGATATTATACTTATATCAGATACAGGCATCAATAGCATTCAAAACCCTGCCATTACTACTGGATTGAGAGGGCTGAGTTATATGGAAGTAACGGTTATTGGACCCAATAGAGATTTACATTCTGGATTGTACGGAGGAACAGTTGCTAATCCCATCAATGTATTGTGCGATATGATTGCCTCCCTTCACGACCAAAATAGAAAAGTAAATATTTCTGGTTTTTATGATCAGGTAGTAGAAATTTCTGAACAGGAACTTCAAAAAATGAATGAAAATGGGATTGATGAAAAAAGCTTTAAAGATTCCATTGGAATTGATGCTGTAATGGGGGAAAAAGGATACACCACACTTGATCGCAGATCAATCCGACCCACCCTCGATGTCAATGGAATTTGGGGTGGATATACTGGAGAAGGAGCTAAAACCGTCATTCCCAATAAAGCCCATGCAAAAATCTCCATGCGTTTGGTTCCCGATCAAAATTGGAAAGATATCAGTGTACTTTTTGAAAAACATTTTAAAGCAATAGCTCCTGCTGGGGTAAAAGTTGAGGTAACCACTCACCACGGTGGAGGCTCCTATGTAACACCTACAGATTCAGTGGCCTATAAAGCTGCTGAAAAAGCATATCAGCAGGTATTTGGTGTCGTTCCCCATGCCAAAAGAGATGGAGGAAGTATTCCTATTGTTC
Organism: Flavobacteriaceae bacterium; assembly: GCA_018647605.1. Taxonomy (GTDB): domain Bacteria; phylum Bacteroidota; class Bacteroidia; order Flavobacteriales; family Flavobacteriaceae; genus UBA8316. The sequence goes on from JABGSU010000052.1 coordinate 27,152, forward strand.
CTATGTTCGAAAAAGTGCTGGGTAGCAAAACCCTACTGATGGGCTTTGGCTTCGATAGTGATGCCATCCACTCTCCAAACGAGCACTACGGAATTGATAATTTTCTAAAAGGGATAGAAACAATCGCTCTTTTTTATCCTCATTTCACAGCATTACAAAAGCAGTTGAAACCTTAATCCTTTAGCATAAAAAGATCAGAGGCAATACCATCCGAAAGAAATTTAGCACTTTTGGAGACTCTGAGTGTATCTCCATCCCAATACAGTCTTTGTTCTGCAAGGTGATTTTCTACCTGTTTTTCAAGGTACTGGGAATAGTGGCGCCCAAAAGACTGGTTGATTTTTTCCAATGAAACCCCCCAAGAAGTTCTTAAACCCGTCATCAAATACTCATTAAAAACCTCGTGTAATTTCAGGTTCTCGTAATGCGAAGGCAAAACACCCTCTTTTATAGACTCCATATACTGGATATTATTGGACAAGTTCCAACTTCTTTTTCTTTTACCGTCAAAACTATGAGCAGCAGGACCTATTCCAACATAGGCCTTACCCTTCCAATAATTTGAATTATTAATGGAATTGAATCCAGGCTTGCTGAAATTAGAAAATTCATAATTCTCATAATTTGCCTCCTCTAACCTTTTCACCATCCAATCGTATTGAGATTTAACCAACTGCTCGTCTAACAGTTCAACCTCATTATTTTTGACTTGATGCGCCAACACCGTTTTGGCTTCAACCGTTAGTGCGTAGGTAGACAAATGAGGAGGGGTATACGTCAGCACCCGATTCAAATTGGTTTTCCAAGTCGAAAGATCACTAGAAGGGATTCCGTAAATCAAGTCAACAGAAAAATTATTAAAAAGCTGAGCCGTCCATTCGATAGAATCAATTCCTTGATCCACATTGTGAATTCTATTCATCAATTCTAATTCGGTATCAAAAAAAGACTGTATACCAATACTCAATCGATTTACCCCTACAGACTTTAATCCTTTTAAATATTCATAGGAGACATCATCGGGGTTGACTTCAACAGTTATTTCAATCTTCTCCCCTAGCTTGACAGATGAATAGACTCCATTAATCAACCGTTCAATAGACTTTGGAGGCAATAAAGAGGGAGAGCCCCCACCAAAGTATATACTTTCCAAATTAGAAGGCAACTCCTCACTTCTGAGCTGAATCTCTCTTTCAAAAGCATACAACATTTCTTCCTGAAACTTTAATTGCGTAGAAAAGTGGAAATTACAATAATGACAGGCTTGACGGCAAAAGGGAAAATGAAAATAGATACCCGCCATTAATCTGATTTAATTTTATTCGGATTTTGGCTGACATAGGCCTGCCATCCCGAATATGAATTTGTTTTTTCGGGTCTCCCCTGATTGAAAAAATGACAGACAGCAGCCGCCAAACCGTCAGTAGCATCAAGATTTTTTGGTAACTCTTTAATTTTTAAAAGACTTTGAAGCATCTTTGCCACTTGTTCCTTAGAGGCATTACCACTACCCGTGATCGCCATTTTAATTTTTTTAGGGGAATATTCGGTTATGGGAACTTCTCGGTACAACCCAGCAGCCATGGCCACACCTTGGGCCCTCCCTAATTTCAACATGGACTGAACATTTTTACCAAAAAAAGGAGCCTCAATTGCAATTTGATCGGGATGGTATTCCTCTATTAATCCTAAAGTACGTGCAAATATCTGCTTAAGTTTTAAATAGTGATTATCGTATTTTTTAAGTTGTAACTCATGCATTTGGATGAGCTTCATTTCCCCTTTTTCAACTTTAATCAATCCAAAACCCATAATGGTGGTTCCAGGATCAATCCCCAAGATAATCTGATCGTTTAAATTCATTCAGCGGGTTGAGCACTGATGTTGACGGGCAAAGTAAACTCTGCATCAACATATACTCCTACGTTTGTTTTGGTTGCAGGAAGCGCTTTGGGTAAATTTACTACTGCATCTTCCAATACAGTCTCCAAATCGGGTAATGCTTCGAGAACATCATTTGAAATTTCAGCCTCTTCAAGACTAAATATTCCTTTTTTATCAACTTTAAGACGCAAAACAACAGACGCTTGGATAGGAGAACTGGCCACCAAATTAGCATCAGCTATAGAAGCCATAACGTATTCTGAAATAAGATTCTGAAAACACTCCATTTGATCCTTTTTTTCCAAGGATTCGCATTCAGGAAAACTAGGAGCTTGATCCTTAGATGACCAAGCAGATGCTTTTTTTATCTCCTTACTCGAAACAGTTGTCGATTCAAATAATTCACAAGAAGAAATGAACACAAGCAAACAATATAATAGCAGAGACAATATTTTATTTTTCATTTTATAATGGGTAGATTATTTGAACTTAAAATTACAAACTTTTGATCTATTTATTAATCAAACATTTTTATTTTTAAATTATCAAAATCTTAATGCTTTATACCTAAATATGGACTTAATATTAATTTTTACAGGCTTTTTGCTCATTCTACTCGGTCTTGTCGGCAGTTTTGTGCCAATCATACCAGGACCTATTACAGCCTGGTTGGGCCTTCTAATATTATATCAAACCTCATTTTTAGCTTCTGACTTCTACTTCTTAGCAATTACATTCTCTGTCGCTATTGGGGTGTTTATTTTAGATTATTTTATCCCCATGTTAGGTGCCAAAAAATTCGGCGGTACCAAAACAGGTATTATTGGTGCTACTTTAGGGCTAATCATTGGCTTATTATTTCTGGGGCCTCTAGGGATTTTCTTGGGTGCTTTTACAGGTGCTTTTATAGGGGAACTCATTCGTGAGTCTTCAGACAAACAAACTGCGCTTAGAGCTGCCACAGGATCACTAATTGGCTTTTTAACAGGTGTTCTCCTAAAGTTTTCTGTGACCCTTATATATGCCTTTTACTTTGTGAAAATTATATGGACAAATCGCTCACTCCTATAATTTATGAGTGCCCCCCTAACTTTAAAAATTCAATTAAACCACAACACTATATTTATTTAATGAAATTGTAATATTATTTGAGAAATAAGATTTCAGGTGGACGTAATATCTTGAATATATGAGGTTTTTTTTTTGGAACGATTAACATAATAATTGGTAAAACTCAAAAGTATTGAGTGTAAGATAATTCAGACATTCTGTTAACTTTACACAACTAAGTTAGGTAATAATAATTTTTGCTAATTTTACTACAACTTTATGAAACTATTTATAATCACTTTTGTATTATTAGGCCTTGCTTTTGCTGGAATAGCAATTAAAATTTTGACCAAAAAAGGAGGAGAGTTCGCAGGTACTTGCGCCAGCCAGAGCCCCTTTCTCAACAAAGAGAATGAAACCTGCAGTTATTGTGGGAAACTACCCTCAGAACAAAACTGCCAAGCCCCCGATCCCCAGCACAACTAATTTTTCTTCAATCCATTTATGAAGAATATTAAAATTATCATTAAAAAAGCAAAAAATCGGGATCAAAAAGCTTTTAATGAATTATTTGATCACCATTGGTCCTATCTCTATAATTTTCAGCTCAAAAAAACTGGGAACACAGAATTGGCAGAGGAAATTTCAATCATAACATTTGCTAGAGCTTTTGATCGCATTGCTACCTTTAACGATCAATATGAATTCAAAACTTGGCTGCTCACCATTTCCAAAAACATTTACAATGATCTTTTGAGAAAGAAAAACAATAAGATTATCCTTAAAACAATATCCAACTCGAGTGACCTACAAGAGTTTTCATCCGAGGATCACCCCTCACCCGAAGAAATATTAATAACTAACGAAAATTTAGAATCTTTACTTAACAAAATTAAATCGCTCAATAAAGATTACCGAAAGATCTTACAACTTCGCTTTTTCGAAGGACTAGCTTATAAAGAAATAAGTAAAAAAATGGATCAACCCATCAATACCATAAAAGTAAAGTTATTAAGAGCTAAAAATCTTTTAAATCAAAAAATTGAAAAGGATGCTTAGTAAAATTAAAAAACTAGGTCCTGGATTATTATTTGCTGGGGCAGCCATAGGAGTTTCTCACCTTGTACAATCCACCAGAGCTGGAGCAGATTATGGATGGGGACTGCTTTGGGCATTGCTATTAGTCAACTTATTCAAATACCCCTTTTTTCAGTTTGGACCCCGCTATGCTCTGGCTACCGGAGAAAGTTTACTAGACGGATATTTTAAACTGGGTAAAGGTTATTTGTGGATTTACTTTTTTCTAAACATTGCCACCATGTTCACCATTCAAACTGCTGTAACCATTGTAACAGCAGGATTGGCCTCCAATCTTTTTGGAATTAGTTCCAATATGATTTATTGGAGTATCGCCGTTACGGCCATTTGTTACAGTATTCTTTTGATAGGTCGTTATCAACTTTTGGACAAAGTCATCAAAGTGATTATTATCACACTCACCATCAGTAGTATTCTGGCTGTATTGATTGCGTTTTCAAAAGAAGGAACGCCCATCGGTCTTACCCAAGTATTTCCTCAAGAAGCAGGTTTACTATTTGTAATTGCTTTTATGGGCTGGATGCCCGCTCCTATTGATATATCAATTTGGCACTCCATCTGGGTTTTAGAAAAAAAGAATGATCTTAAAAATAAATTTTCTCTCAAAGAAGGACTCTTCGATTTTAATGTCGGCTATTTGACCACTGTTTTTTTGGGAGTATGTTTTGTCGGATTGGGTGCTCTAGTTATGTTTGGTTCAGGCCTAGAATTTTCTAATAAAGGAAATATTTTTGCAGGACAACTTATCGATTTATACACCTCAAACCTGGGAGATGCTGCCTATGGAATTATTGCAATTGCCGCATTGACAACAATGGTCAGCACTACCATCACCACTCTAGATGCTTCCCCTAGAGCCATGTCTAAAACGATTCAATTACTCTTCCATAAAAAAAACA
>JABGSU010000053.1 GCA_018647605.1 Flavobacteriaceae bacterium
AGTCATTTTTGATGGATTTAGAATCTGCATCTATGGGAAACAAAGCTGCTGGATAGGGATTGATTCCCAGTTCGCGTAGTGCTTGTAACTTTTCTCTTCTTACCTGTTCTTGCTCTGAAAGTACTGCCATAAGGCCATTTGATTTGTGCAAAGATAATCAGTCTAAAGTAATCCGTAATCAAATTTCCTATCTTTGCTAAAAGCATTCAACTTTGAGTTTTTGGCGTGTCCTTTTATCGATTCTTTTTCCCCCGCTTGCTGTGTATGACCAAGGCTGTGGTTCTATGATCATTGTGTTTTTGCTGACTCTTTGTGGTTGGGTACCCGGTGTGATTGCTGCTTTGGTGATCTTGAACAACCCAGAGCGTTGGGAATAATGAAGAACAAAAAAATTACGGTAGCGGATTGGGGTTTACTTTCCTACAGCGAAGCATGGCAACGACAGGAGGAGTATTTTTCTCAAATCATTGACCGTAAAAAAGAAAACAGAAAACAAGAGGTGTCTTTTCCTACACCCAATTACCTTTTTTGGGTGGAACACCCTCCAGTTTTTACCATTGGTAAAAGTGGTAAAATGGAACACTTATTGCTACAAGAAAACCAACTGAAGACCAAGGGAATTACTTTTTACAAAACCAACCGTGGGGGGGACATTACTTTCCATGGCCCAGGGCAAATAGTGGGCTACCCCCTATTGGATTTGGATAATTTTTTTACTGATATTCACCAATACCTGCGTTTTCTTGAGGAGGCCATCATCAAAACCTTAGCCGACTATGGTATTGAAGGGGCGAGAAGTGATGGAGAAACGGGGGTGTGGTTGGATTTGGACACCCCATTTGCTAGAAAAATATGTGCCATGGGCATTCGGGCCAGCCGTTGGGTAACCATGCACGGCTTTGCACTCAATGTCAATACCGATCTGTCCTATTTTGATTATATAGTACCCTGTGGAATACAGGGAAAAGGAGTCAGCTCGATGGCCCAAGAGTTGAAAAAAGAAGTGAATGAACAAGAAGTCAAAGGCAAGATTTTATTTCACTTTTCCAAAATATTCGAGGCTGAAATGATCAATTGATTTCGTAGATCAAAAGGCTATTGTCCTCTGTGGCTACTACCATTTCCAACGCCTTGTCTTTGTCGCTGTTGGCCAAATCAATCGTTGAATTTCCATAGACAGGAAAGCCTTCCAATGCGTTTCCATTGCTGTAAAACAAATAGACTTTTTGAGCACTGGTATCGGTAGTGCTGAAATAGAGGGTATTGTTGACGTAAAATATCTTAGGAGGGGTAAAGGTCCCATGAGGTAGTTTTACTGGTATTCCTTTGATATTGAGGATGTTTTCTGAAAGGGTGACCAATGTTTTTGTGGTAGCATCGATACGGTGATTGGGAGCCAATTTTAGGGAAGAGTTTACCTTATTTCCTTTAGTATCTACTTGGATCAAATTCCCTTCTTGATCGCTAGTCATAAAGGTGTTGAGGTAAGAAAAGACTGCATTGTCGGTAAAGGCGATCTTTCCCTTTACATTAACGCGATCTTTCCCCGTTCTGGAAACGATTTTTAGAGTGTTGTTTTCCAATGGAATCAGAATGTAATCCTTGCTCTGAAGGCGGATGTGCTTGGGAGAAGTGATCATATTGGCGTTGACTTTTTTGAGTGTAAAACCATTTATTCGTTTTCCTCGGTTGTCATACATGTACAAGTTGCGATCTTGGGCAATCAAAAAGCGGTAATTGCGATTATTGTCATAATCAAAAACAGCCAATGGGAGTGGGTTAGAACTCTTGGGAAGCTTTATGTCAAAGGGTTTGACAAGCTTTCCATTGCGGTCCAATACTGTGAGTCGGTCAGCAGTCCGGAAAGCCAATTGCCAACGGTTGTTTTTGTAAAGATCCACTTGATGCACCTTGCCAATGATGGGTCCAGAGAGTTGTTTTTTCCAAAAAAGTTTACCTGTATTAGAAAATAGATACAAAACGTTGTCTTGGTCTTGAACGACAACGTCCATTCCTTTATTTCGGTGATTTTTAAACCACTGAGGAGTAAGAATTGGATTTCTTGGAAGGGTCAGTGTGTAGGCATTGCTTACGCTCCCTTTGCTTGTTGTGGCCAGATTTTTTTGAAGACTAAAGTGCAAATGGGTAAAACCATTCTCTGCTACTCCCTGAAAAGCGACTAAGGGATAGTCATCAAAAGGCAAATCTTTGATTTTAGGAGATCCTTTTTTCAGTTGCCATTGCTTTCCCAAGTTTTGGGTATTTCCGATCCATAAAAAAGAATTTTCATCTGCAAGATTTTCTTGTAGATTTTTAAATGCAGTATTTTCTTTTAGTGTATTGCGATCCTGATAATTCCCTAAAATATTTTTTAAACCCGACTCTGTTTCACTCATCACCAGAAGGTTGTCGTGCCAACACCCCCAAAGGGGTTCAAAAGCATCTCCAAAAATATTTACCAGCGTTTGCCATCCTCTGGGCAGTCTGGATTTAAAGTAGGAAAAGCCGCGAAATTTATTAGCCGATCCTTCGGTTGAAATAAAGGAAGGGAAACCTTCTTCCGTGCTGTCTATTCTAAAAACAACCGATTGATCTTCTGCTGTGGTGATCCAAGCGATTTCGTTCAGCTGAGCCATTGCAGATAGATTTATCTGTTTGATGGGCAGGTTGGAGTGCCGACTCAAGCGGTTAAAATTGTCTTCCAATTGTGCCATATCGGTTACTGGAAACCCGAGGTAAGAGGTGAAATTTTCGGGAACGATTTTAGACAGGGACAGAGTTTGTGGTTCCATCTCTTTGACCAAGGTCAGTGCATCGGGAATAGAATCATTCAGAAAAGCCACTCCGTTGAGGTTAAAGCCATTTTCGGTTACTTCCATACCCAGTTCTATCCAATCCCGACCCGTATCGGGGAAAAGGGGTGTATCGGGAAAGAAATCTTTTGCCAGTGCAATGGAGGAGGGATGGATTAGGAAATTGGCAGCCAAATCTTCATCCCTGCTTTCGGACAATTGGTAAAAAGCAGTGCTGCTGATGCCTCTTTGTTTTTTTTGAAAATTTCTAATGCCATTCTCAATGACCAGTTGGGACTGGGAGAACATTTTATACGCTCCCATTCGAGTGGTGTAGAAAATCTGATTTTGTTTTTTGATGATGCCTATGGTTTGGCCACTGTAGTCGATGCTTTTGTCAAAGGGAATAATACTGTCCAACGGATTACTTTTGACAATAAGACCTACTACATTTTCATTTTTCCCCACAGGAGTAATGAAAAATACTTGAGGATTGGAACCATGGGCGGGGAGGATGTTTTGAACGGATTTTTTTAAAAGCTTATCCAATGAAAAGATTTTAGACAATACATTGGAGCTTTTCAAAGAAGCGCTGTCATTGACTTGGGCCACGAGACTGGTGTTCTGTGGTACCAACTCAATCAGGTTTATTTCCTCTTTATTTTTGGGGTAACAGCCCACTATGAGCCACAGTATAACGAGTAGTATATGTCTTTTATTCATCAAGATCAAAAATATTAAATCAAGCTTTGTCTGTAAAGGAGAAATGGACATTAAATTCCACTGACTTTTCAACAGTTTTTGGGAGAGGTCAAATGGGCAATACAATCTGTCTTGGGATCAGTTGAAAGGATTTTCTGTGATAGGGGGTAGGGCCTTTTTTGGCAATGACCTTACGGTGAACATTAGTGGGGTAACCTTTGTTTTGTTCCCAAAGGTAGTCGGGAAATTCGGCATGAATTTTTTTCATGTAATCATCTCGATAGGTTTTGGCCAAAATTGAGGCCGCTGCAATATGCTGGTACTTTCCATCGCCTTTGATAACACATTCAAAAGGGGTGTTTCCGAAGGGATGAAAACGATTGCCATCTACGGCAATAAAATCAGGATTTATTTTCAGTTGCGACAAGGCCAAGTGCATGGCTTTGATGCTGGCATTGAGAATGTTGATTTGATCGATCTCGTCGGGATAAACATGGGCGTAGGAAAAAGCAATAGCCTTTGCTTCTATTTGAGGTCTTAGAGCGTAGCGTTGTTTTTCACTTAGCTTTTTGGAGTCATTTAAAAGTGGTAATTCAAAATCTTTGGATAAGATGACGGCAGCAGCGGTGACGGGTCCAGCCAAACAGCCCCTTCCAGCCTCATCTGTTCCAGCCTCGATCTTTGATGTAATTTGTTTGATCAACAAAACCCTATATTCGTTTAGCTTAGTCCACCCAAATTAAATACAATTATTTTAACTTCGCATCAAATTCATCTTAATGAAGCGACTCTTCCTACTTTTTTTGCTAATGGTCACCTCTCTGTCCCATGCGCAAGAAAGTCAGGATAGCGAAAAAACAGAAACACTGGAGAGCAATACCCTGGAAGTAATGGGGTTTTCGGTTTTGGATGAGACGGTGAGTGATAGTTTGACCGTTGCCAGTGACAGTCTTTTTGTTGAGGAGGTCAAAGAAATCAGTCGTATCGATTCCCTTTTGTTTTTATCCTTTAGGTTACCCAAGCCCGAGATTTTAAAAGACATCGTTTTGGACACGCTCCCGCAAAAAACAGACTCCCTCCAACCAAACCTTCCTACGCGATTCAAATACATGAATGATATTGGTTTGAATCACGACAGTAGATTTTTGTCTGGGTCATTGATCATTCAATTGTTGGACTCTTTTTCGGTTGAACGCACCCAATTCAAATTACGTTTACTTAAAATGAGAGCCATTGCCCAAAAACCCATCAAAGAAATTGAGGAGGTGACTATCGAGGATTATAAAATATTTTATTCAGATGGAACAGAAACCTATCTGGACACTACGCTGACAATACAGAAGGATTACCGTTTTAATTATTTACGAGAAGACTATTTTGAACTACTCCCTTTTCCCAATACGGGAGAAACTTTCAATAGGTTAGGGTATGATTTCCAAAAGCAGAAGATCACACCTAATATAGGGGCTCGAGCAAAACATTACGGTTATATGGAAGAAGAGGATATTCCGTATTTTCAGGTGCCTTCTCCACTGACGGAAATGTTTTTTAAAACGGTTTTTGAGCAGGGACAATTGGTTGACGCATTGATTACGGTCAACACGAGCCCTCGACTCAATATCAGTATTGCTCACAAGGCGTTTCGTTCATTAGGAAAATACATCAATACACTTGGAGGATCGACCAACCTTCGTTTTGCTTCCCAGTACACTTCCAAAAATTATAGATACCGTCAGCGTTCTCATTTTGTGGCCCAAAAGCTCCAAAACCAAGCCAATGGAGGATTGGATTCACTCAGCGTTTATTATTTTGAAAAGGCAGTAGATGAGTTCGAATATGATGGCTTCTTAGACCGATCTCGTTTGACTAACAATGTGGAAGTGAACAATACCTTAGTGGGGCGACGATATTATTTGGATCAACAGTTCGATCTGAAATTGGGAGGGAATGATAAAATGAAAAACTATGAAAAGCCTAAGGTACTGACCATTGGTCATAAAATCATTTATGAACCCAAGCACTTTATCTATGAAAATTCGAAATCAAATAACTTTTTTGGAACGGTTTCGGGTACTGCTACTTTTGGGATACGGACAACCTTAGATGTGATGGACAATGAAGTCTATGCAATTTTTAATAAAAAAAACTTGGGTGAGATTAAGGCAGGGCTTCGCTTGATTCAATGGGATTATAGGATCGGTCTTCCCGAAAATAGTAACAATCCGGACGAGCCTTTCGATTATGGCCCTAACCCAACCGAAATAAAGGCCAGTCAATTGGCCCTTTCGAGTCATTGGAAAAAAACCTTTTTGAAATTTGACTTTACAGCGGAAGCTTATTTTTCTGCCTTAAAAGAATATGCTAGTCAATTCATTTCGGGGAATATCAGCAGAGATTTTAACAATGGGATTTTCACCGAAGCCCAATTGAGTTTAAGATCTCAGGCTCCTAATTTTAATTTTTTTCTCCATCGGAGTAATTATATAGAATATGATTGGTACAACCCCAGTCTAAACAATCAATTGATCAACTCCCTTAGCTTTAAATTGGGTCACCCCAAATGGGGAACATTCGAGGGACAATACGAAATATTAGACAATTATATTTATTTTAAAAACCTCCAACCTACAGAAAGAAAAATTTCCAATTATTTTGCTACCAACAAAAAAGAAGAGGAGTTGCTGGTAGTTCCGGAACAGTACGAAGGAACGATTCAATATCTCAAATTGCGTTTTTCACAACAATTGGATTTTTGGAAATTTTCTTTGGCTAACACTGCCCAGTACCAGCGAGTAAAACACAATGGAGGAGCAACCGATTTTCAACCCCTCAATGTTCCAGAGTGGAATCTGAGAACATCTCTTCTTTTTTCCAGTCAATTGTTCAATAAGGCACTCTTTTTGCAAACAGGAGTAACCGCTCAATATTTTACAAAGTTTTACGCCGATCGCTATAGTGCACACCTAGGGGAGTTTGCTTCTCAAAACCATACTAAAATTGGAGAATTCCCCAGAATAGATTTCTTTTTCAATGCCAAAATACAGCAAACACGCCTGTTTTTAAAATACGAACACTTCAACAGTAGCAATACTGGATACAACTTCTATTCTGCTCCTTTTACCCCCTATCGCGATTCTATTATACGTTTTGGGTTGGTCTGGAATTTTTTCCAGTAGTATTTCTTGTTTGTAATTTAGTGATTGAGTATAAACTTATATTTGTTGATAGATTTCCTTAATTTTTTCGGCATTTATTGCTTATCTCCAGTCTTTTCCCAAGGTATTTTCCCATAAAGCTCAAGTCCGAGGGGTACTTTAGACATCATTTCAAAATCTTTATTTCTCAAATCCTTACAGATATTTTTTCTCAACGCTATATTATTTTTCTCCAGCATCTGCTGAAATTCTGCATATCCTTCTGGATAGTATTATTCTATATGATTGTTTACAAGACAATTGCCCTCGCCGTGTTTGATACCCAGTAAATAGGAAAGACCGAAGGACAAGGCATGAACCATTCCAACTTGTGAGGTGGCAATACTGCTTCCACCCAAATAAGAGGCCATCATTATTGTTTCATCACATTCGGGATGCCATTCGTCACATTCAAGAAATACGTCTCTGCAGAGGGCCAAGGCTTTTTCACCATGCGATTTGCTAAAGGCGTTAATGTAACTCCCTTCTAAACTTTCTATGCAGTGGATATAACAGTCCATGCCCGAATAAAACCTTTTTTCCTGTTTTACACTGTTCATCAGGTCAGGATCGAGAATGATCTGATCAAAGGGGGTGTAATCGGAGTAGATGCCTAATTTTCTTTTTGACCCCATCAATACATAGGGTTGACTAACCTCTGCTCCCGTGCCTGCGAGGGTGGGAATACCTACTTTATAGAGGGCAGGATTTTGGATCAAATCCCATTCCTGATAGTTTGTGGATGAACCCTTGTTGGTCAGCATTAGGGCCACCGCTTTGGCAATATCCATTACACTTCCCCCTTCAACCCCAATGACACCGGAGATATTGTCACCAAAGGCACTTTTTAATCGATCTCTAATACTATCCACCTGTTTTGTTTTTGGTTCGTGGGTGGTGTCCGCAAAGAGGATTAAGTCGTTTTTAGATAAAGGTAGAGAGTTGGTCAGGTCTTTATTATTCTTAAAACAGTGATCTACAATAAAAACAAAAGGACTGTCAGTATTTTTCCTTTGAGGATTCAATACTTCATCTAGCTGCTGGAGTGCACCTCGACCAAAAATTAATCTAGGAGGTAGGGGAATGTTCTATAGTACATTAACATAGCTGTTTCCAGCACTTCATTTACTTCTTTGCGTTCTTCTTTACCAAATATTTCGAATCTGGGCATTTTTTTGAGTAAATCAGTTCTACAAAAGAATCCTAACAGTAAAAACTGTAAAAGTAAACGACCAAAAGAGAGTGGAGTGTAGGAAATAAACTAGACTAAATACTCAATTAGGGCACTCAAATTTATCAAAAAAATACAAATGAAAAAAGGGTCAAAAAGACCCTTTTGAAAATGCATTAAAAAGTAGCACTTAAACGGCGATCAAATCTTCAGCAGTATTTTTTTGCGGAAGCTTAGAGCTACCCATTAGGTAAGTATCGATCTGATGTGCTGCTTCACGGCCTTCAGAGATGGCCCATACGATCAAGGATTGTCCTCTTCGGGCATCGCCAGCGGCAAAAATGTGAGCTTTATTGGTCTGGTATTGTTGTTCGCCTTTAACATTTCCTCTGGGGTCAAATGTCAAGCCAAATTGCTCGGGTAAAGATTTTTCAGGACCTGTAAAACCAAGCGCTAGAAGTGCCAAATCACAGGGCCATTCTTTTTCTGAACCTTTGACTTCGATTAGTTGTGGACGTTCCCCAGGAATTTTTTTCCAAGCTACTTCTACCGTTTTTAATCCTTTGATATTTCCTTTTCCGTCACCAATAAATTCTTTGGTTAGGATGCTCCACTCTCTGTGGCTCCCTTCTTCGTGAGAAGAACTGGTTTTTAGTTTGAAGGGCCAGTAGGGCCATGGGTTGTCTTCTGTTCTTCCATCTGCGGGCTTTGACATGATTTCGAAATTGGTAACGCTTTTTGCACCTTGGCGGTTGGAAGTTCCAATACAATCTGATCCAGTATCCCCACCTCCAATAACGATCACGTTACGGTCTTTGGCTAAATATTTGTCCTCCCGTTCGTGTTGTCCGTCAACAGCTTTGTTGTTATGGGGTAAGAAATCCATGGCTTGTACGACTCCGTTTAGGTCAGCACCAGGAATGGGTAGCTCTCTTTTGATACTTGCACCCGTACAGAGCACTATGGCATCAAACTCACTTTCAATCGTTTCAGCACTGATGGTTTTTCCCACTTCGGCATTGCTCTTAAAAATAATTCCCTCTGCTTCGAGTATTTCGATACGTCGGTCAATGATGTTTTTTTCCATTTTAAAGTCAGGAATCCCATAACGCAGTAAACCACCAATTTTATTGTCGCGTTCAAAAACAGTAACAGTGTGCCCCGCTCGATTGAGTTGTTGGGTAGCTGCTAGTCCTGCAGGACCAGAGCCAATAACGGCAACGGTTTTCCCTGTTCTATGGGTTGGCGGTTGTGGTTTAATCCACCCTTCTGAGAATCCCCGTTCTACGATGTATTTTTCTATCAATTCGATGGATACAGGGGGGTTGATAATGCCCAACACACAAGCTTCTTCGCAGGGAGCAGGACACAGTCTTCCCGTAAACTCAGGAAAGTTATTGGTAGAATGCAGAATGGTGAGTGCTTTTTCCCATTCGTTTTTGTGGACAGCATCGTTGAAGTCCGGGATCAAATTTCCCAATGGGCAACCACTATGACAAAAAGGTACACCACAGTCCATACACCTTCCCCCTTGTTCTTGTAGCTCCTCACTTTTGGGAGCCACTGTAAATTCTTTATAATTTTGAATACGCTTATCGACAGCCACTAGGGGCTCCTTCATTCTGTCGTATTCCATAAATCCTCTTAATTTTCCCATAACTAATCGATTTTTGCTTCTTCGGATTGTTTTGCCATCATTTCCAATGCTCTTTTGAAGTCCGTAGGCATTACCTTGATGAATTTATTTTTGTTTTTATCCCAGCCCTTTAGAATTTTTTGAGCTCTAGAACTGTTCGTATAATCAATATGATTGTTGAGTAATTGACTTACGCTTTCATGATCTTGTTCGGTGAGGTCTTCCAATTCTACCATTTCTAGGTTGAATTTTTTGTCGTCGAAAGTACCGTCATCACTGTAAAGATAAGCAATTCCACCACTCATTCCCGCAGCAAAGTTCCTTCCAAAATCACCCAAGACAACGGCTATTCCTCCGGTCATGTATTCACAACCGTGATCTCCGATTCCCTCAACTACTGCTGTTGCTCCGGAGTTTCTCACACAAAAACGCTCTCCGGCAACTCCGTTAATATAGGCTTCACCTGTTACAGCACCATATAAGGCTACATTTCCAATGATGATATTTTCATCGGCTTTAAAGGTTGCGTCTTTGGGTACTTGTGCAATGAGTTTACCACCAGACAATCCTTTACCAAAGTAGTCATTACAATTTCCAATGACTTTTAAGAACAATCCTTTGGTTGCGAATGCTCCAAAGCTTTGCCCTGCTGTTCCTTTAAAATGGATACTCAAAGTGTCTTCTGGTAGTCCGTTGGCCCCATGTATTTTTGAAATTTCATTACTGAGAATGGCCCCCACCGATCGATCTGTGTTTTTGATATCGAATTCTAGGTGTTGTGGATCTTTTCTGTAAATGGCCGTATGGGCTTTGGAAACAATTTTAAAGTCTAAAACTTTTTCCAAACCGTGGTCTTGTTTCTTGGTATTGTAGGTGTCCACATAATCAGGAACTTCAGGTTTGTAGAGGATTTTAGACAAATCAATACCCTGAGCTTTGTAGTGTTTGATAGCCTTGTTCATGTTTAGTTTCTGGGATTGTCCTACCATCTCGTTGATGTTTCTGAACCCTAGACTGGCCATGATTTCTCTTAATTCTTGGGCGACAAAATACATGAAGTTGATCACGTGTTCTGGCTTTCCTTTAAAGTTTTTACGCAATTCAGGATCTTGTGTAGCGATTCCCACTGGACAGGTATTGAGATGACAAGCCCGCATCATGATACACCCTGAGGCGACCAATGGAGCGGTCGAAAAACCAAATTCTTCAGCACCCAACAAACAGGCTACAGCAACATCGCGACCAGTTTTCATTTGCCCGTCACATTCTAGAACAATACGGGAACGCAAATCGTTCATCACTAGGGTTTGTTGTGCTTCGGCTATACCCAACTCCCAAGGTAATCCAGCGTGTTTTAGGGAGGTCAAAGGTGAGGCACCTGTCCCTCCATCAAAACCTGAGATCAGAACAACATCTGCTTTGGCTTTGGCCACTCCTGCAGCAATGGTTCCTACCCCTACTTCAGAAACCAATTTAACATTGACTCTAGCTTCGCGGTTAGCATTTTTAAGATCGTAGATCAACTGTGCTAAATCTTCAATGGAGTAGATGTCGTGATGGGGTGGTGGGGAGATCAAACCTACATAGGGTGTAGAATTTCTAACCGATGCTATATAAGGATTGACTTTGGGCCCGGGCAATTGTCCACCTTCTCCAGGTTTTGCTCCTTGGGCCATTTTGATCTGAATTTCTTTGGCAGAACTCAGATAATGACTGGATACACCAAACCTACCTGAGGCTACCTGTTTGATGGCACTGTTTTTCCAGTTGCCATCCATATCGGGTTGAAATCTTTTGGGGTCTTCACCTCCTTCTCCAGAGTTGCTTTTCCCGCCAATACGATTCATCGCAATGGCTAAGTTTTCGTGTGCTTCTGCACTGATCGAACCCAAAGACATGGCTCCAGTTTTGAATCGTTTTACAATTTCTGTCCAAGGTTCAACTTCCTCAAGTGGAATGGGGTCAAAGCTGGAAAACTCAAACATTCCCCTTAAGGTCATCAGTTTTTCACTTTGCTCATTGATCAGTTTGGAGTAAACTCCATAGGTCTCAAATTTGTTTTGTCTTACGGCTTGTTGGAGCTTGGCAATACTAGCAGGATTCAACATATGCTTTTCGCCATCTCTTCTCCATCGGTAATCTCCTCCAATTTCGAGAGGCATCCCTGGGATATTTTCTTTACTATATGCCTTGTGGAATCGCCTGTTAATTTCTTTTTCGATCTCGTACAAACCAATACCTTCGATACGGGTAGCGGTTTTGCAGAAATAGCTTTCGATAAATTTTTCATTGAGTCCCAAGGCTTCGAAAATCTGGGCTCCTCTGTAGGAATGTAGGGTGGAAATACCAATTTTATTCATCACCTTAACAATCCCTTTAGCGATGGCTTTGTTAAAATTGCTTATTGCTTTTTCTACCGTGAGTCCTTGAATGATATTTTGTTCTACCTGATGGGTAATGATTTCGTTGACCATGTAGGGATTTATGGCACTGGCACCATATCCAAAGAGTAGGGAGAAATGATGAGGTTCTCTAGGTTCAGCCGATTCGATGATAATACCAAAGAGGGACCTCTTTTTTGATTTCTTCAAACCATGATGGGCGTGAGAACAGGCCAATAACATGGGAATCGGAGCTTTTTCTGGTGATACACCACGATCGGAAAGGATGATGATGTTGGCTCCATCGTCGACAGCCTTTTCGATATCAATAATCATTTGATCCAATGCAAGCTCTAATCCATTATGTCCTTTTTCAACAGCATACAATGTATTAATGGATACAGCCTTGTAATCGTCGTGATTGATGTATTTGATCTTGTCTAAATCCTCATTGGAAATAACAGGATTCTGAATTCTTAATTTTTTACACTGCTCGGGAACGACTTCAAAAATATTGTGATCACTTCCTATACTTAGACTGGTGTCGGTAACAATTTCTTCACGAATACCGTCTAGAGGGGGGTTGGTTACTTGCGCAAAGAGTTGCTTGAAATAGTTGTACAACAACTGTGGTCGATCGGATAAAACAGCCAAGGGAGTATCGGTTCCCATGGAGCCAATAGCTTCTTTGGCATTGACACTCATGGGGTTGATGAGTGTTTTCATGTCTTCTTGGGTGTATCCAAAAAGACGCAAACGAGTTTCGAAGTCTTCTTTTTCTACAGGAGTTTTGTTTCCTGTATAGGGCACTTCTTTCAATTCTAGTAGATTTTTATCAAGCCACTTACGGTAAGGTCTTTTTCCTACAATTTCTTTTTTGATCTCACCATCTTCAATGATTCTTCCCTCGTCCATGTTAACGAGGAACATTCTTCCTGGCTCCAATCTTCCGTGTTTTTCTACATTGGCAGGCTCTATGTCTAGTACTCCTGCTTCGGAGGACATGACCACGTAACCGTCTTTGGTGACTGTATAACGGGAGGGTCTTAGACCATTTCGATCCAAGAGAGCACCGATGTATTTCCCATCAGTAAAAGGAATGGAGGCTGGCCCGTCCCAAGGTTCCATAATACACGCATTGTATTCGTAAAAGGCTTTTTTGTCATCTTCCATCGACAGATGTTTTTCCCATGCCTCGGGAACCATCATCATCATTACCTCGGGTAGAGATCTTCCAGTAGCAAGGAGTAACTCGACGGCCATATCCATGGAGGAGGAGTCGGATTTACCGGGTAAAACAACGGGTAATATTTTTTTAATGTCTTCTCCAAAGAAGTCGCTTTCAAAAAGTTCCTCTCGGGTTTGCATTCGGCTGTAATTTCCTCTGAAAGTGTTAATCTCTCCATTGTGACACATATAGCGGAAGGGTTGAGCCAAATCCCAAGTGGGGAAGGTGTTGGTTGAGAACCTTTGGTGTACCAGTGCCAATCGGGTGACTACAAGGGGGTCGTTGAGGTCTCTGTAATAGGCATTGATATCCTCAGGGATCAATAATCCTTTGTAAATAAGGGTATGGGTTGAAAAGCTTGGGAGATAAAAATAATTGGCTTGAGAAAGTTTAGAAGCCTGTATTTGATGTTCTGCTACTTTTCTAGCAATAAATAACTTGGTGTTAAACTCCTGTTCACTAATTTCTTTATCGCCTTTACCAACAAATATTTGTCGTACTTCAGGTTCAGTCTGAGCAGCAATAGCTCCCACTTGACTTTGATCCACAGGTACTTTCCTCCATCCGAGAACATTCAAGCCTTGTCTGGAAATTTCGCTTTCAAAAGTTTTGATACAAAAGTCCATTTGGTTTTCTTTCTTGGGAAGAAAAACCATTCCAACAGCGTACTCATGGAATTCAGGGAGCTTGAAATCACAATTTTTTACAAAAAAATCGTGGGGTATTTCAATCAAAATCCCCGCACCATCACCTGTTTTTCCATCGGCACTAACCGCTCCTCTGTGTTCCAACTTAACAAGAATGTCCAATGCCTTGTGAATGATGTCATTGGTTTTCTTTCCTTGGAGACTACAGATAAAACCTGCACCACAGTTGTCGTGCTCGTTTTCAGGGGAATACAATCCTTGCTTTTTTGGTAACATTTATATAATATGTTTTTTAAAGGAATTCAAATCTACTTGTTTAAAGATTAAGCCCAAAAGTTTGTCAAATACAAAAAAATACAATTATCAAATTGTGATTTTAAGACTCAAATTTTATTAAATATCCAATCTTTTGTTCGTTTTAATAATTTATTTTTAAAACTTATTTTTGAAAAATCTAAACCCAAGCTCAACTTGACGGCACAAAGCAATCCTAATAAGCATTTAATTATCGGATGTATGTCCGGAACTTCACTTGATGGGATCGATTTAGTGTATGTTAGCTTTACAAAGAACAAGAATTGGTCATTTGAAATATTGGCCTCCAAAACCTATGATTACAATAGAGACTGGAAAATAAAATTGGCTTCTGCAACAGAAGTCTTCCCTGCTGATTTAAAAAAGCTGGATGTTGATTACACTCATTTTTTGGGAGGTATTATACTGGATTTTATCACTCAAAACAAGATCAAAGTATGGGATGCGGTGGCTTCCCACGGGCATACGATTTTTCACCAGCCTGAAAAAGGGTTGACATTGCAGATCGGTAACCTTAGTAAATTGGCTGAACAGTTGGGAGGTCCAGTTATTTGTGACTTTAGGGTACAGGATGTGGCTTTGGGAGGTCAAGGTGCTCCCTTGGTCCCCATGGGGGATCTTCATCTTTTCAATCAGTATGAAGCTTGTCTTAATCTTGGGGGTTTTTCAAATTTGAGCGTATTCAATAATCAAGGGGTATTGGCTTATGATATTTGTGCCGTGAATACGGTGCTTAATTTTTTGGCCCATAGATTGGAATTACCCTATGATGATGGGGGAAAAGTTGCCCGAAAAGGGAAAATGATCCCCTCCTTTTTTGCATTCTTGGAAAGACTTGAATTTTATGTCAAAAAACCACCCAAATCTTTGGGGATCGAGTGGGTTCAAGCCTCAATTTATAGAGGTATTGATCAATACACTAATTATCCCGTTGAGGATTTGTTGCACACCTATACCCTTCACATTGTTGAACAAATAGTAAAATGTTTGCCAGAGCAGGGTTCTGTATTGGTTACTGGGGGTGGTGCCTACAATACCTTTCTGATAGAGGAATTACAAAAAAAATCAAGATTAAAAATAGTTTTACCGACTCCCGCAGTAATTGATTTTAAAGAAGCTTTGATTTTTGCTTTTTTGGGTTTACTCAGAAGTCAAGGAGCGGTGAATTGTTTGGCGAGTGTTACGGGAGCCAAACAAGATCATTCGAGTGGAAAAATATTTATACCAAATTCTGAAATTGATTGAGATTATCTTTAAATTCGAAATTATTATATATGCCAAAAAAATAAACACAAATTGAATTAATGGAAATTACCCTTATTAGCATTTTTGTGCTTGGCTATCTCGCCATTACCCTTGAACATACCTTGAAAATTGATAAATTAATACCCGCTTTGGCCATGATGGCCATACTCTGGGCATTAATTTCGCTCAACCACTTGCCTGTTTATGAGGTAGATACTCTACTCAAAAAGTTGAAGCCCTCACATGTAGATGAAATATTATTACATCACCTAGGGAAAACAGCCGAGATCATCATTTTCTTGTTGGGAGCCATGACCATAGTTGAAATCATTGATTATTTCAACGGTTTTGCTACTATCAAAAGATTCATCAAGACCAAGTCTAAAAAAGGCCTACTCATAATTTTTTCAATATTTGCGTTCATCCTTTCAGCTATCATTGATAATTTGACGGCTACGATTGTATTGATTACTATCCTTCAAAAGGTGATCCAAAAACGCGACACCAGAATTTGGTTTGCAGGCTTGATTATTATTGCTGCCAATGCAGGCGGAGCTTGGTCTCCTATTGGGGATGTTACGACCACCATGTTATGGATTGGAAATAAAGTAACGACCTTAAAGCTGATTCAATTACTTCTTATCCCTTCGTTGATTTGTATGATTGTTCCTGTTGCCTTGGCAACAACTTTATCGGCTTTCAAAGGAAATATTGCCGATGAGGTGGATCAACCCGATCCAGAGACCCACAAATATGGAGCTCCTATGCTCTATTTGGGACTTGCTGCTATTGTTTTTGTGCCTGTATTTAAAACATTGACTCATTTGCCTCCCTATGTGGGGATGATGCTTTCACTGGCAATTGTAGCCACTTTTGCTGAATATTACAGTAGTGCCAAAATCAATATTTCTGCAATTGATGCGGATCATGAGGCAGATTCCAGCCACAGTCCTGTTCACAGTTCATTGTCGAAAATCGAATTGCCTAGTATTCTTTTCTTTTTAGGAATTTTGTTAGCAGTGGCTGCTTTGGAATCCTTGGGTATGTTGTTTGAATTTGCAGATTCCCTCAATACTGCCATTCCCAATTCCGATATTGTTGTCATGTTATTGGGAATCGGTTCGGCAGTTATCGATAATGTGCCACTTGTTGCTGCCAGTATGGGTATGTTTTCCGAACTGACCGACCACCCGCTTTGGCATTTTATCGCTTTTTCTGCAGGTACAGGTGGGAGTATGCTGATCATTGGATCTGCCGCAGGAGTAGTTGCTATGGGTATGGAGAAAATTGATTTTTTCTGGTACTTAAAAAAGATTTCGTGGTTGGCCTTTGCAGGATTTATTGCAGGTTCAAT
>JABGSU010000054.1 GCA_018647605.1 Flavobacteriaceae bacterium
CCAGCTTTATAGTGATGAGCCAATTTACCAATGGTAGTGGTCTTTCCTACCCCATTCACTCCAACGACCATGATCACATGGGGATGGAAAGGCAAGGGGGCATCGAAACCCTTAACTTCGGTTTCGTTGTGCTGCTGAAGTAAGGCAGTGATTTCATCTCTTAAAATTTGAGCCAATTCACCAGTTCCTAAATATTTATCTTTGGCAACTCTTGCCTCTAAAGCATCGATTATTTTCAGTGTAGTGGCCACCCCGACGTCAGATCGAATCAAGACTTCTTCTAATTCGTCAAGAAGGGCAGCATCAATTTTAGACTTACCAGCGACAGCCGTCCCCAGTTTAGAAAAAAAAGATTTTTTAGAAGCCGAAAGACCTTGGTCTAGTTGCTCCTTTTTTTCTGGACTAAAAATCGATTTTAAAAAACTCATAGGTATACCAATAAAAAAAGCTACTGTAAAAGTAGCTTATATTTTAGATTGTAAGGGTATATTATTGCTTACCCAACCAATCATTAGCCAGACTAGGCGCAATGATGGTTTCAACAAAAGAATAGGAGTTAGAACCATTTTTCTTTACCATTTTAATGGCTTTTGTCAATTTTTTTGAACCGGTCTGAAGCGTTGCTATTGATTTCTTTGCCATAATTACTTAATTTCTTTGTGAAGCGTCATACGTTTGAGAATAGGATTGAATTTTTTGATTTCCAATCGGTCGGGCGTATTCTTTTTATTTTTGGTGGAAATGTACCGAGAAGTCCCAGGTTTTCCTGATTCTTTGTGTTCTGTACATTCTAGTATTACCTGAACTCTGTTTCCTTTTTTTGCCATGTTGATGCTTATAAAATACCTTGAGCTTTGGCATCCTTAATCACAGCACTGATTCCTTTTTTGTTGATGGTTTTCAACACGGAGGCTTTAATTTTAAGGGTGATCCATTTGTCTTCTTCGGGAATATAGAAACGTTTTTTGATCAAATTGATATCAAAACGTCTTCTTGTTTTGTTCATGGCGTGGGAAACATTATTTCCATACATTACCCTCTTTCCCGTGATGTCGCAAACTCTAGACATAATTATGTTTTTTTAACAGGATGCAAATTTACACTTTTTTAAGTAGTTACAAAAAAATTAAAGAAGAATTAACCCTATTGCTTCATCAAAGCCTTGTATAAAATTTCAAAGGCTTGATTGACCGTTTTATGGATCACACGGGTACGGTTATTTCCCATATTATATTGAAAACTTTCCACTCCCTCAGGTGAAGCCAAACCGATAAATACAGTACCCACTTCTTGCCCCTGATCTCCCTTAGTAGGCCCTGCATTTCCAGTGGTAGCAAGAGCATAATCGGAATTGTATTTTTTTTGAGCTCCCAAAGCCATCGCTGCCGCAACTGCTCCACTGACAACACCATGCTTTTCGATAATGGTTTTTTCCACCCCCAACAAATGCGTTTTTGAGTCTGTAGCATAGGTAACAGCACTACCCTTAAAAAAAGTAGAAGCCCCCGCTTGAGAAGTAAATCTTGTCGCAATGGCTCCACCGGTGCAACTCTCAGCGCAGGAAAGTGTTTTACCCAATCGATTCAATTGCTCTGCGATCAAAAATTCAATGGTCTGATCTTCCTCCGCTCCAAAATAAATATCTTCAATTAGAGGAATGACCTTTTTGATCTGCGCATTTATTTGTTTTTTTAAGGTTTCAAGTTCAGGTCCAATGGTAGAGAGTCTTAAACGCACCCTCCCCAAGCTAGGCAAATAGGCCAACTTGATGGTTGTCGGTAGGTTGTTTTCCCAATCTTCAATTCTTTCGGCAATAACACTTTCTCCCAAGCCGTAGGTCAGTAAGGTTTTATGATAAATTGCAGGAAGGACAAACTGCTGTTGTATTCGGGGCAACACTTCGTTTTTCATCAAAGCCTCCATCTCATAGGGTACCCCAGGGAGCGAGACAAACACCTGCCCATGATCCATAAACCACATACCAGCAGCAGTGCCGTATCGATTGTGAAGAATCTTAGCTTTAGAGGGTAACATGGCTTGTTCTCGATTCATAGCACTGATGGGCGTGGTGACGAATTTCCTAAAAATATTTTCAATATGCTCCAAGACTGCCTCGTCCTTAACCAATTGGTCTTCAAAATACTCGCAGAGCGTATGTTTGGTCAAATCGTCTTTCGTTGGTCCCAATCCTCCAGTCATGATGATGATGTCTGCTCTTTTACGAGCTTCATCTAGAGTGTTGACGATGATTTCTTTTTGGTCTGAAATGGAGCTTATCTGAGCAATCTCTACCCCAATACGATTCAATTCTTTGGCCAAAAAAACCGCATTGGTATTAACGATTTGCCCTATTAAAATTTCATCTCCTATGCTAACCAATTCGGCTCTCATCTTATTTTATTTTAACCATAAAGGCTTTTTTTTCTTCCAAATATCCCTCAAGTAGGTCATTTTCAGCAATAATACCTACACCAGCAGGAGTTCCCGTGAAAATTATATCTCCAATTTTTAAAGTAAAATACTTTGATATTTCAGCGATTAGGGCATCGATACTCCAAATCATTTTGGAAGTATTACCTTCTTGAATAGTAGCTCCATTTTTGGCCAATTCAAATTCAATGTTATTTACATCTGGAAACTCCTTTTTGTCATAAAAACTTCCGATCATGGCAGATCCGTCAAAACCTTTGGCTTTTTCCCAGGGCAGTCCCTTTTCCTTTAGCGATTGTTGTAGATCACGGGCAGTAAAATCAATTCCTAAACCAATTTCTCGGTAATATTTATGAGCATATTTTTCATCAATATATTTCCCAATCCGATTGATTTTGACCAAAACCTCCACCTCATGATGGATTTGATCTGAAAAAGGAGGGATACGAAAAGGAAATCTTTTGTGAAGCTTAGCCGTTTCAGGCTTGAGAAAAATAACAGGAGTCTCGGGTATTTCGTGACCCAATTCTTCCGTATGATTTTTGTAATTTCTCCCAACGCATATGATTTTCATGGATATTAAGATTTTAGGTGTTTAATTTTCTCAGACGTATAGCTGTAAGTACTTTCTTAGTATACATAGGGAAATCGGCGTTGAGTAACCAACCAAAATAACCA
The DNA here is from genome assembly GCA_018647605.1 of Flavobacteriaceae bacterium. Classification (GTDB taxonomy): domain Bacteria; phylum Bacteroidota; class Bacteroidia; order Flavobacteriales; family Flavobacteriaceae; genus UBA8316. Next base: position 3,109 of record JABGSU010000054.1, read on the forward strand.
GGTTCTTTCTCTAAAATACTTTCAACGGTTTTACCTTTGTGTTTACCAAACGAAAAACACTCTTCTCCCTCTTTATTGAAAACAATAAAGCCTGCAAAATCAGCAGATTTTTTTCGAGTAGTAAAGACATTCAAAGAATCAACATCCGCCTCAAGTTCTTCATAACGTTCCAATTGCGCCATCAAAACATCATGAGTAGCTTGGGTATCAGCCATAGCAGAATGCGCATCAATTAGTTCCTCGTTGCAATAAAATTTTAATGCTGCTGTCAAGGTCCGCTGTTCCATTTTATGAAAGATGGTCTGTACGTCAACCGTTTTAAAATTGGCTATATCAAAATCAATCTCAGCCCTCAGCATTTCTTCTGCCAAAAGTGGTATATCAAAACGATCGGAATTGTATCCTGCCAAGTCCGCGTCTTTGACAAAACTGTAAATAGATTTGGAAAGGGCTCTGAAGTTGGGTTCATCGGCAACATCGGCATCATAAATACCGTGAACTGCCGAAGCTTGAACAGGTATTGGACATTCGGGATTTACCCGCCAAACCTTCTCTTCTTTAGTCCCATCGGGATGTAATTTTAAGACTGCTATTTCTACTATACGATCATTGGTTACATTTACTCCAGTAGTTTCCAAATCGAAAAAACAAAGAGGTCTTGTGAGTTTTAGTTTCATAGATCAAAGATTTATATCGGGTAATTTTTATCCCAATATTCAAGGTAATCGGCCATGCTTTTGATAAACTGACCTCCCATGGCACCATTTATAATGCGATGGTCATAACTGTGGGAAATGATCATTTTTTTACGAATGGCGATCGAATCTCCTTGAGAGGTTTCAATCACAGCTGGCATTTTACGTATAACCCCTACAGCAATTATCCCTACTTGTGGCTGATTGATGATAGGGGTTCCTGTCAATGAACCAAAGTTTCCAATATTGGTAAAAGTAAAAGTACCGTCTTGAACTTCATCAGGCTTCAATTGTTGCATTCGAGCACGTTGGGCTAAGTCATTTACTGCTTTGGCCAATCCTACCATATTCAAATGATCGGCATTTTTGATCACTGGAACAATTAAATTTCCATCGGCCATGGCCGCTGCCATCCCAATATTGATCTCCTTTTTTTGGACAATCGTATCTCCTTGCACGGAACTGTTCAAAAGGGGAAAGTCTTTGAGCGCTTTGATTAAGGCTGTTATCAACAATGGCGTAAAAGTCAGCTTTTCTCCTTCACGTTTCAAAAATTCACCTTTGGCTTTTTCGCGCCAATCCCACAAATTGGTCAAATCCGCTTCAATAAAAGACTGAACATGAGCAGAAGTTTGTTTGCTTCTGATCATATGATCGGCCGTTAATTTGGCCATACGGCTCATTTCAATGATTTGATCTCCACCACTGGTAGGACTTGCGGTCGCATTGTTGTCAAAGAACGTTTTGGAAGCAGCAGTAGTGGGAGTAACAATTGGATTTGGAGCAACTTCCTTTGTTGACACTGGAGGAGTTTTATCCCGTTGCGCCAAATACGCCAACATATCTTTTTTAGTAATTCGATTGTTTTTTCCAGTACCTTCAATTTGCTTTAATTCCACTTCAGTCAATCCCTCTGCTCTGGCAATATTTTTAACCAGAGGCGAATAAAATTCATTATGATTGGTTGATGGAATAGGGGTAGTGGTCTTTTTGTCTTGGACTGATGATTCAGCAATATTTTCAGAATTGGGAAGTGATTCCTTTAGGGAAAAGGTCGGGACTTCTGGTATTGTAGTTTTTTGAACCTGCTCTTCTTTCTCAACTTTAGGGGGTATCATTACTTGTCCCATTTCTTTTGGAACTTCTTTAGGTGGAGAAACGACAATGGAGTCTTCACCATCGGTTTGAATCACAGCCATGATCTCTCCAACTTGTACCACATCGTTTTCTGAAAATTTCTTTTCGATCAATACACCACTGACTTCACTAGGAACATCTGAGTCTACTTTATCTGTAGCAATTTCAACTATGATATCGTCAACCTCAATGGGATCACCAACCTCTTTTAACCATTTGGTTAGGGTAGCTTCTACAACGCTTTCCCCCATTTTAGGGAGTTTTAAAAAGTGTTTGCCCATTTTTTTAGAAAGTACAAAATTACCAAATTTATGGGGGAAAATAGGGTTTTTAGTCAGAGGAATATGTAGTTGTGCTATTTATTAACGATGGAGTTTTCGTAGGGAACTCTTTTGAGAATACTCCTACCCAGTGTTACTTCATCAGTGTATTCTAACTCGTCACCCACTGGTATTCCTCGTGCAATGGCTGAAGTTTTAATATCATAAGAAGCCAGAATTTTATAAATATAAAAATTGGTTGTATCAGCTTCCATAGTGGCGCTCAAGGCGAAAATAATTTCCTTGACCTTACCTACCTTCACTTTGATTTCTAAAGAATCCAAATTCAAATCTTGAGGTCCTACCCCATCAATAGGAGATATGATCCCGCCCAAAACATGATAATAACCTTTGAATTGTCCTGTATTCTCAATGGCAATAACATCTCTAATGTCCTCCACCACGCAGAGCAAAGAGGCATCCCTTGCTGGATTGGAACATATTTCACAAATAGGTACATCAGACAAATTATGACAAGAGGAACAAAAATTGATATGTTCCCGTAAATCGTTGAGTGCTTGGGTCAAGCCCGTAGTATTTTCTTTCGGTTGTTTGAGTAAATGTAATGCCAATCGCAATGCAGTTCTTTTACCAATACCAGGTAACTGGGCAATTTCATTGACCGCATTTTCCAAAAGTTTAGAGGAGAATTCCATTTTGTAAATTTAGGAATTATTCCCATTGTTTGAATTTGTATATTTACTCACCTTATGATGCAACCTGCTTTCATTTTGATTTTGATACTGGGATATTTCGCTTTACTGATGGGCATCGCCTATGTGACTAGCAGAAAAGCAGACAATCAAACTTTTTTTACCGCCAACCGAAGCTCCCCATGGTACTTGGTTGCCTTTGGAATGGTGGGTGCTTCACTTTCTGGAGTTACATTCATATCCGTACCAGGCTGGGTGGGAGATTCGGGATTTACTTATTTTCAGGTGGTTTTGGGCTATTGGGCGGGCTATTTTATTGTAGCCTTTGTTTTACTACCTGTCTATTACCGACAGAACCTAACTTCCATCTATGAATATTTAAAGGATCGTTTTGGATATAACAGCCACAAAGTGGGGGCCATCTCTTTTTTTATCTCTCGTGTTTTGGGTGCCAGCTTTCGGCTTTTTTTGGTCGCCATTGTTTTACAACAGTTTATTTTTGATGCTTGGGGTGTTCCCTTCGAACTTACAGTAGTGCTTTCCATCGTTTTGATCTGGGTTTACACCCAAAAAGGAGGTATCAAAACCATTGTCTGGACCGATACGTTGCAAACACTCCTAATGCTGACAGCGGTAGGGATGACCCTATATTACTTGGGAAACACACTCGATCTCGGTCTTGTAGAAATACTTACAGAGACAGCATTTGAAAATTATACCCGTACTTGGGTAACGGAAGACTTTATGGCACGAAACCACTTCCTCAAATCATTTATAGGAGGAATTTTTATCACCATTTGTATGACAGGATTGGATCAAGATATGATGCAAAAAAACCTTACTTGTCGGAATCTCAAATCGGCACAAACCAATATGGTTGTTTTCAGTTTTGTGCTGATTGTGGTCACTTTTTTGTTTTTAGTTCTGGGCGCAATGATCTTTGTTTATGCCGAACAAAACCAAATTATGATTCCACTAATGGAGGGCAGCCCCAAAAGCGACCTGTTGTTTCCCGAAATTGCTTTGAATGGTGGATTGGGAATGGGTGTTGGCATTATATTTATTTTGGGTCTAATTGCTGCCGCCTATAGCAGTGCCGATAGCGCACTTACCTCATTGACCACCTCCTTCTGTATCGATTTTCTCAAGTTAGATCAATACTCTGGAACTCAACAGAAAAAAATCCGTAAACAAACCCATATCGGTATGAGTATCGTACTGATTCTGGTCGTAATATTGTTTAAATATATATTGGATCGAAATGTTATTGACGGGCTTTTGACTGTAGCTTCTTATACTTATGGACCCCTCTTAGGTCTATTCGCTTTTGGCATTTTTACCCCGTTTAAAATTCACGACCGCAAGGTTTGGATTGTTGTCCTGATTTCAATAGCGCTCATTGTTGTGTTAGGAAATTTATCCTCTGAGACTCTGGGTGGATATCAAATTGGATACGAGTTATTACCGCTCAACGGCTTGTTTACCTTTACGGGTTTGATGTTAATAAGGAAAAAAAAGGCTACCACCTAATCAGGGCACTTCCCCAAGTAAATCCACTACCAAAGGCTGCCAATACCACTAAATCTCCTGATTTGATTTTACCTTCTTCCCAAGCCTCAGTCATCGCTATAGGTATAGAACCTGCCGTTGTATTTCCATAACGCATAATGTTGTTATATACCTGGTCATTTGACAAGCTAAATTTCTTTTGAATGAACTGAGAAATACGAAGGTTGGCCTGATGGGGTATCAACATATCAATTTGGTCAGGAGTCATCTGATTTTGTTTTAGACCCTCCATTATGACCTCCGAAAAACGAACGACTGCGTTCTTAAAGACCAATTGACCGTTCATGTTGGGGTAATAAGAAATATCTTCTGGATCATTGGCTTCCATAATCTCAGGAACCCATCGAATGGTACTGGGACCGATCAAAGCCAATTCTTCAGCAAATTGTCCCTCAGAATGGAGGTGAGTAGAGAGGATTCCTTTGTCGGCATCTTCCGATCTGCTGAGCACTACTGCTCCTGCGCCATCACCAAAGATCACCGAAACACCTCTCCCTCGGGTAGTCATGTCCAAACCACCAGAATGGTTTTCCGAACCGATGATTAAAATATTTTTATACATCCCTGTTTTGATGAATTGATCGGCAGTGGACAGGGCATAAATAAATCCTGAGCATTGATTTCTGATGTCCATGGCTGGACAAGTCGGTATATCTAAATGTTGTTGAACGATTACACCTGAGCCAGGAAAATAATAATCGGGACTCAGGGTAGCAAAAAGAATTAAATCAATATCGTTTTTATCAATTCCTGCACGTTCTATTGCAATTTTAGACGCCTTTACCCCCATAACGGCCGTGGTGTTGCCGTCTCCTTTTTTGATATGGCGTCTTTCTTCTATACCTGTGCGTTCAAGGATCCACTCATGTGAAGTGTCCATTAACTCAGTGAGGGTTTCGTTGGTGACAATATTTTCAGGGACATACATCCCCATTCCAATAATCTTTGAAGTGAACATAAATAGATTGCTATAAATGCAATTTAATTAAAGAAATTGAATACTGCTGTTTTTAAAAAAGTAACTGGCCTAAATATTTCGTTTTAAGCGAAAATAAAACCAAAGTTTTTCAAGCGCTCTCAAAAAGGAAGAATAACCCTGTCAATGATATGCAATATACCATTGTTGGCCTGAACATCTACAGTAATAATATTACACGTTCTGGAATTACCATCGGTTAGGGATGCTCCACCAGAAATATTGGCCGTTATCTCTCCTCCAAAAGTATTGAGGGTCAAATTATCCGACAAATCTGTTGACAGAGCATTGATCTCTCCCAATACATGATGATTTAACGTTGAATTAAGTGTAGGCTCATCAATAGAACTCAATCCATCGACTTCCAATTCAACCAATAAATTCACAAAAGCAGTATTGGTGGGAGCAAAAACAGTAAAGGGCGCAGGAGATGAGCCGTTTTCAGTACTGAGAACCGAAGGGAAATCAATAGTTAGATCACTTCTTGTTAATGCCAGACCGAGGTTATAAAGGTTTGGGTCAGCCAGAACAAAGGTTACCAAAGACGGTATGGGGATCACAGCGTTGACAGCATGAATGATGCCGTTGGATGCTCTCACATTTCCTTGAACAATTCTAGAGTTACCGTTAAGGGTAACCCTCATATTGACTTGGTTGATGTAAATCGACATGGGTTGATCGTTAACTGCACTACTGGCAGCGGTATTATAATATCCAGACTCAAAATCCCGATATTGGATTTGACCGATCATTACGTGATTTAGTAATATTTGTTTTAAAGCCGCTGCAGGAACTTCATCAATACTTCTAAAACCATTGCGCATCAAATATCCAATAAAGGCACTGTTGTTTGGCGCATACAAGGTGTAATCATCTTCTCCACTCAATACAACATCCAATTCTGTTTTCTGCAATGCATAAGTCAAATACGAATAATTCATACTGGTGGATACATGATCGAAGATGGTTTTTTCTCTTACCAAATACTCGTCATCTCCCTCTTTTGAGCAAGTAATAAAGGACAACGATAATAAAAGAATTAAAATTCTAGATTTTTTCATTTTTATGAAATTTAAAAATTAAACACGTTAAAAGTTGATCAGAAAAATTTCTTAAATTCTTCTGTATTTACCTTTGCATTGAGGTCATTTAGCAAAGTGTACAATCCAAAAAAGGTGCGGTTGATGTAGATAAAATGTTTGGAACCTCTATTGCCATTCATCTTACGCAACTCTTGGTCTGAGGTGAGGGTCTCACTCAGTGCATTGATTTCGTTCCAAAAAACAGGATCACCAAAATCGAATTCTTTTTTTGTAAAAGGCAATGTTAAAACCTTGATCAAGCGCCCAAAAAGTTTGGTAAAATAAACCACTTCATCGGGCTTATCATCTGTTCTCAGAATTTCCAAACCATACAAAATATTCTGAAAACGTTCAGGGTTTTCCTGTATGTCAAGTTCGGATAATTCAAAATAAGGAGTGTAAAATTCATCAGGTATGGCTTTTACGCACCCAAAATCAAGAGCCACTAAATTGTAATCTTTATCAATTAAAAAGTTTCCCGGATGAGGATCAGCGTGTACTTTTTTAAGGTGGTGGATTTGAAACATATAAAAGTTCCAAAGAGTCTGCCCCAAGCGGTGATCCATTTCTTTGTTTTGATCTTCTTGCGCTACATATTCTGAGATATGCAAACCCTCCATCCAATCCATAGTTAGAATTTTTTCTGAAGAAAATTTTGGATAATAGTTCGGAAACCTTAAATTTGGAATGGCCTTACATTGATTGGCAATCCATTGACTTTGTTGAAGTTCCAATTGATAATTGGTTTCCTCCAGCAATTTATTTTCCACTTCCTGAAAATATTTGTCAGTATCCTTACCTTTGAGATTAAACATTCTCAAGGCAATAGGTTTGACTATACTTAAATCGGAACTGATACTGTCTGCTACCCCAGGATATTGAATTTTCACAGCTAGTTTTTTCCCATCTTTTGTCGCCTGATGTACCTGACCAATACTGG
>JABGSU010000004.1 GCA_018647605.1 Flavobacteriaceae bacterium
AACCCATGGAAATAGTTCTGTTGCTACTATTCCTACGCTCTTTGATCAGGTTCTTAAAGGTCAAAAAGAAGGGCATGAATTATCAAAAGGCGATGTTGTTTTATTCGCCAGCGTTGGTGCTGGTATGAATATCAATGCCATCACCTATCAGATCTAAGAAACTTAGAATTATCAGATTCCTTCGATCTATTTGGGACTTTAATTTTAGGTTTTATGTATTTTTGAGTAATGAAAACTTTAACTCATATTGGACAGTACGTATTGATGATCCAAAAAACTTTTGGGAAATTCACCAAGTGGAACGTACTTAAAATTTTAATTGTCCGCGAAATCGATGATCTCATCTTGGGATCGTTGGGGATTATTTCCTTTATATCATTTTTTGTAGGAGGGGTAGTTGCCATTCAAACTGCAATAAACACAGACAACCCCTTACTTCCAGGCTATTTGGTTGGTTTTGCAACACGGCAATCGATAATTCTAGAATTTGCTCCGACCTTTATATCAATCATTATGGCTGGAAAAGTTGGGTCATTTATCACTTCCAGTTTAGGGACAATGCGCGTAACAGAACAAATAGATGCGCTTGAAGTAATGGGTGTTAACACCTATAATTATTTGATTTTCCCAAAGATTGCTGCATTAACCTTATACCCCTTTTTGATTAGCATTTCAATGGCTTTGGGTATTTTCGGAGGGTATCTGGCTTGTATAAGTGGTGGATTTTCGTCTCATGCAGATTTTGTTGAAGGCTTACAACTTGATTTCAAAACCTTTCACATTGTATATGCATTCATAAAAACCTTCTTATTTGCGATGCTTTTAGCTACCATTCCTTCCTATCATGGTTACTTTATGAAAGGTGGCGCTTTGGATGTTGGAAAAGCAAGTACAACTTCATTTGTATGGACTAGTGTAGCCATTATAATAGCGAACTCAATTGTAACGAACCTTTTGCTCACTTAGAATGATTCAAATAAATAACTTAATAAAATCGTTTGAAGAAACTCAAGTCCTAAAAGGGATTAGTACCATCTTTGAAAAAGGCAAAACAAACTTAATTATCGGCCAAAGTGGTTCAGGTAAAACTGTTTTCTTAAAGTGCGTTCTTGGTCTTTTCGAGGCTACTGATGGTGATATTGTTTTTGACAATACATCTCTAAAAAGTATGGATTTAAAAACCAGAGCTCTTTTAAGACAAGACATTGGAATGGTTTTTCAGGGCAGTGCTCTTTTTGATTCCATGACAGTTGAAGAGAACATTATGTTTCCCATGAAAATGTTTACCGATGCTGATGAAGATGAAATTAGAGATCGTGCCAATACTGCAATCAATCGGGTGAATCTAATAGATGCAAACCATAAAATGCCTTCGGAAATTTCGGGAGGAATGAAAAAAAGAGTGGCCATTGCACGGGCTATTATAATGAACCCAAAATATCTTTTTTGTGATGAACCTAATTCAGGATTAGACCCCAGAACGGCAATTTTGATTGACAACCTAATTCAAGAAATAACTCAAGAGTATGCAATTACCACTGTAATCAATACTCATGATATGAATTCGGTAATGGAGATCGGAGAGAAGATTGTATTTCTTGAAAATGGATTGAAACAATGGGAAGGCACCAACCAAGAGATTTTCAAAACAGATAACGAAGCAGTAACAAAATTTGTCTACTCTTCTGAGATGTTTAAAAAGATTAGAGAAATCTACATCAAAGAATCCAATTAATATCGAGTCCGTCCGCACTCGGATATGCTACAAGCATTTTCATATGTCTCAATATTTTATGAGCGTTTTTTTATCTCGGCAACCTCTGCATGTGGACTGAAAATATACTTCTTACGCGTTGAAATTTCTTCACACTCAAATCGCTTAATACGTTTTTTTCCAAGCTTAAATTCTCTTCCGTCAGGAATTGAAAAAAATGTTCCTTCCTCCAATTCAAAGACATAGGTTTTATCAGTAACAGGATCAAACTTACTCAACTCCATTACTAGCTTAAAATCAGTATCACTACTGGCCTTTGGGTTTTTGAAGTGTAATGCTAGTACTGCTAGTAAACTTTCTGGAAAAACAGTTGGATTAATCAAGGGCAACATCAGCTTCTGAAAAGTCATTTTCCATTCTTTCCCGTGGGGCTGTATTCGATAACCAAACTCCTGAAAAGCTACAAAATGAGCCAACTCATGAATTAATGTTATTAAGAAACGATAGGGATTAGAACCTTTATTAATTGTTATTTGGTGAGCACCAGAGACGGTTTTTCTATAATCACCATGTTTTGTTTTTCTTTTAGAAACAATTTTAACACCTACATCCCATGATGATAAATACAGCTTAACCTGTGTTATTGCTGTGGTGGGTATTGAGTCAAGTACTGCAGTCATTAATATAAAATTAAGGGGTACCAGAAGAAACTGGCAATACCTTACCGTTATAGAATTGATGAGCTGTTAATGCAAAATTCAAGAGATACGATCCCATTTCAGCTGCA
>JABGSU010000055.1 GCA_018647605.1 Flavobacteriaceae bacterium
TAAATCAAAAAAGAATAGCTGATCTTGTAGCAGAACCAGAAGCTGGAGCATCAGCTGAAGAAGCTGAAGTAGAAGCTGCTCAGGCTGATGAAGCAGTTGCAGAAACTGCAACTGAGGAAGTTGCAACTCCCAAGGCTGAAGCCACTCAAGAAGAAACTGCTGCTGTTGAAGAAGCCAAAGTTGAGGAAACTCCTGCAGAGGAAACCAAGGCGCAAGTAGCTGTTGAGGAAGCTCCTGCAGAAGAACCCAAAGCAGAAGTAGCTGCCGAGGATTCTCCCGCAGAAGAAGCTAAAAGCGAAGACACCACTACCGAAGAAGAGGAATCCAAAGAATAATCACCTCTCCTCCATCTCATCATGCTAAAAGAAGACTGCTTCTTTTTAGGAACCATTGTTGGAAAGTACAGTTTTAAAGGTGAAGTCCTTGCAAAACTCGACACTGATAATCCTGATCAATATATGGAAATCAATTCGGTTTTAATTGATACTTCACTTGGGCTTGTGCCCCATTTTATTGACCGTAGCCAACTACACAAGTCATCATTAATGAGGGTGAAATTTGAAGGAGTCGATTCTGAAAGTGAGGCAGAAGCGTTGCTTAAAAAAGATTTATTCCTTCCTTTGGAAATGCTTCCCCCTCTAAAAGGAAATCAATTTTATTATCACGAAGTCACTGGCTTCTCTGCCATTGATCAATTTGAAATCAATATTGGGACGATCAAAACGGTGAATGATTCCGGTCCTCAACCCCTATTTGTAATTGATGCCAACGGTAGCGAAATTTTAATCCCTGTTCATGATGATTTTATCAAGGAACTGGACAGGAAGGAACAAAAAATACATCTCGATCTACCCGATGGCTTGTTGGATATTTTCAAATAGCCACTAAAAGTCTATCACAAAACCAAAAGAAGGAATCGGGATATTATTATTTTCTTCGGTATTCACTTTAACCAATGACTCTGGTAAAATCAAATTACCTTCTTCGGTTCTATTAAGTCCATACTCATCTGGTCTTGGAACCGCTTGTGCCAAGAAATTTTGAATTTCAAAATAGAAATTAAAAGAATAGCGTTTAAAATTCCACTTTTTATCAAATCGTATGTCTGCCAAATTGAAAGGATCCAACTTTACATTCCCCAATTGATTGTAGTCCAAAACTACTTCGGGATAGGCGCTTAAGGTTGCATTTTGATTCACTGGTACATAGGGGGTTTTTCCCGAGAAGCGCCATCGAGCACTGATTTCCCAGTTTTTCTTCAGTTTATATCCCCCTGAAAAAGAGATCAAGTGTCGGCTGTCCCAAACCGAAGGTAAATAGTTTCCTATTGCCGTGGTAAATTGACTATGAAAATAGGTGTAAGCAAAAACTCCATAGAAATTTTTGGATAACTTTTGTTGGTATAAGGCCTCTACGCCGTAACTTTTGCCCCTACCATCACTACTAATCGCCTCATTTCCCAACACCTCAAAACCACCTCCTTTATTGGCTAAAGAAACACCATCAGTCAAAGAAATAGGATATTGACTGTATTTTTTATAAAACCCTTCGAGTGTAATTCTGGAAGCATTTCCCGGCGCATACTCTAGACCCATAACAAGATGATCACTACGGGTATATTTGGCTTTTTGGTTGACAAATGTTGATAATCTATTTTGAAAGCCCAGCATAGTATAGGTTGGTATTTTATAATATCTTCCAACAGAGGCATTAATTTTCCACGATTGATCTTCGGTCAAATTAATCGTTAAAGCAATTCGAGGTGAAAAATTATCCATCAAACCAGATCCCTCTGAGAAACTGTCGGCATCGACCCGAAAACCAAAAGAAAGGCCCAAGTTGTCATTATAAAATTTACGCTCGGCTTTGGCAAAAAAACCATATTTAATAAAATCAATTCCTGTACTATAGTCAAGGTTATTAAATATACTTTGGGTGTCATTTCCATAGTCGGAATATTGAATATTGGTTCCAGCAGCCAGCTTCCAAAGATCTAGATAATGTTGGGTCTGATAACGGAGTTTGGTCTCCTGCTCGTATGAATCATTTTCAAATATCACTCCTGTTTTTTCTGCATTGTCTTGATAACGAGAAAAGATATTTTGCAACCTATTGGTACTTATTGAGGTGATCATGGAGCCTTTTCCATTTTTATATTTTCTTTTCCAAGACACCCCTACTGTTGTTGTTTTTTGTTGAATTATAGGAACCTGCTCAATAGTGGCTTGTTGTTCTGCATCAAAGTCGTCTGGCGCTTTTACGGAGAAGTCGTCAATGGTACCCAATCCCAAAAACACGATTGTATTGTAGGGGTCAATTTCATGGTTTATTTTCCACTGATAATCCCAATAATCCGGCCGAATGGGCAAACCAATTAATTCAAATAAAAATTGCAAATAGCTTCTCCTTACTGAAAACAGTATGGTGGTCTTACTAGGCTGTTCTTTGTCTTTTCTGAATAAGGGTCCTTCTAATGTTAAGGCCGCTTCACTCGCGCCAAATCTAAAATTGCCTCCAAAACGGTTGGGATTTCCTTCTCTTTGTTCGAAGGATAAAACCCCAGACAAGGGATTGTCAAATTCCGCTCCAAAAGCAGAACTTGAAAGAGTTACTTCTCTAATAAATGATACATTGAGCATTCCTACTGGACCCCCAGCACTCCCTTGTGTACTGAAATGGTTGATGTTAGGAATTTCAATACCGTCCAGATAATAAACAGATTCATTGGGAGCCCCCCCACGGATGATGATGTCATTTCTGAATCCCCCGATCGAAGGGTAGATTCCAGGCATACTCTGGATAACCTTAGTGATGTCATTATTTCCTCCAGGATAGGTTTCAATTTCTACAGCAGAAAAAGTCTGAGTGGATAGTGGGGTTTCGACCGAGGTTCTAAAAGGACTTTGGAACACCACAATCTCCTCCAATTCGTTGGCAGATTCTTCCAGTAAAATTTGTAATGGAGGTGTTCCAAAAGTTTTGACGATGACGTTGTAAATTGTTTGTGATTGGTATCCTAAATGACTTATGATCAAATTATAGGTCTGGGTAGGCACATCCCTAAAAGTAAAATATCCCCCTTCGTCTGTTGCTACTCCCAAAACAGTTCCTTCAAGTAAAACTGTAACACCTTGAATTGGAAGCTGGGATTGCTCATCTAAGATTCTACCGCTGAGTTGTCCTGCGTTTTGGGCAGTCAACAGAGAAGCATTCATCAATAATATTAAAAAAAGGTAGAATTTTTGCATCATTTTTTTTACAAAAATAATCCAAACACTTGTACAATTTTAATTTTTGTTTAATAATTTTTTAAAAAGTTTAAACTAAAGTGATTATATTTGAGCAACATAAATTTAATCATCATGGAAAATAAAAGAAGAGATTTTTTAAAAACAGCTTGTGCCCCTGTCGTTTTTTCAATGTTTGGCATCACAATGCTTGAAGCTTGTAGCTCGGGAGACGATGATGATTTAGTAATGGATACAGCAAATAACGGTGGCGATGATGATTCCTCTGAAGGCAGTAGTATAAATATAGATCTCAGCAGTTCTGATTTTTCAGATGTATCTGAAATAGGGGGTTGGATGAATTATACTGGGGGAAAAATGTTATTGTTGAGAATTAGTGAAACTGAAATAAGGGCTTTTAGTAATGTTTGTCCTCACGCAGGAGCCAACAACCAGTGGAGCCATGCCGATTCAAAATTTGTTTGTGGAAACCACAACCGATCTTTTAATGATGATTGTTCGGGTTCGGGTCTGCAAATGACATGCTACACCACCACTATTGAAGGGAATACACTGACAGTGACCCGCTAGTTGAAAAACTTCTTCTTTTTTTTCTTTTCTTTTTTTTCTCTTCTGGGTTTCTTTTTAGCGAGAGCTTCCTCTTCTTGTAATTTTTTTTCCTCGTTTTTTAGATCGAATTCAGATCTGTATTCATCGAGTTCAGAGGAATTAATTTGTTCCTGATCTGGAGCTTGAAGTGCGACATCATCAACCGTAAAATTAGCTTTATTGGTTTGCTTCCTCATGATTTCCTTGGCGGCTTTGAGATTGTAATACACACCAGGATCAATCATTTTATTGGCGACATAGTTTTCTTTTTTAGCTTTGTCCCAACGTACAAAAACAAATCCTCCATTGATGCTGTCCAATTTTACTCTAAACACACGGGCCCGGTTGGGCAGGGTCTGATAAATTTGAATATTTTCAGGAACATAGCCAGCGATATCCAACAAATCTTGAACAAAAAACCGCTGTCCTTCTGCAGAGGGATCATTAATCGGCTCCAAATATTCCTGATACTCTTGACTAAAGAGTTGGATGAAAGTCCCCATAAAAAACAACAAGAGAAGCAAACGGTTCATAGACATGGTATCAGTGATAAATTTTGATTTGCAACATCACATTTCTCCCCATTTCGTCGGCGTAAAAGCGCAATCGATTGAGATAGTTTCTATAGGATGAGTTAAAGATATTATCAAATATAAGAGATAAATTTATATTGTTAGAGAAAAATGGATAAGGGCCCCAGTGAAACTCAGCCCCAAAAAGATGATAACTTCTTGGAGGGGTACTTATGTCAACAAGCTTATTCAATCTTACTCCATTTTCAACAACAGAAGTTTCAAAATTATGATTTGGAAATTGATTTTGACGTAAAATACTTTTACTTGAAATAGTCATAAATAATGATTTCAATTTTGGGATTGAAAATTGAATATAATTAGATGATTTAAAAGGAGGTATATTAATTAAAGGGGTTTTACTTAATTTTTCAAATCCTTCAATCCAGGAAGAACTGTTTCTGATTTTAATCGTATTGTTAAAATCAAAAGAAAAGTCTAAATCCACCCCCCTTATTGTTGAACTTACTGCTCTATACTCCCAAACCGGGAAAGAACCTCTTATAGTGTATTCAATACCAGTAGGCTCAATAATAATATAATTTTGACCATTAACAAGATACGGGCTAATGTTGTATGTGAAGTTCCCAATCTCTTTTTCAAAATTTACTACGACTTTTTGTGTTACTTCATTTCTTAAAAAAGGGTTTCCATACTCAATAGTCGCCAGTGAATGATGAAGTCCATCACTAAACATTTCTGCAATGTCGGGTGCACGTTCGGTATGGAACAAATTTAAACTTAAATTTAACCTCTCTGATAGAGCAAATTTTACTCCAGTATTCATGGAAAGGTTGTTAAAAATTAACCTTTGCTCAACCAGCTTTTGGCTTAAAACTTCATTAATCACAAAATCACCTAGCTTGTCTTGATAATTTTCTTCATTCCATCGCTTATTCTTATAGTATTTTTTTATGTGATTGTTTTGATGACTAAAACGGAATCCAAATGCGAGACTAAAATTATTCGATGGAGTTAAACTTGCAGTAGAATATGTTCCTAATTCAGTTTTAAGATAGTCAGGTATTAATCTTCTTGTTCCTGTCTCTGGGTCAGAATAGTTATCCTGAATTTGAAAAAAGACACCTGAATCTAGCGACCAATTTGATTTCTCCCATTGATAGTTAGAAAGTAAATCATGAGTATTTAATGTAAGATCAATGGCGGGCTTGTTTTTTAATTCCCCCCTTCTGACATCATACTCCCTTCTATTGTTTCTTTGCCAACTGTATTTAGCATTTAATTTCCCATTTGACTTATCCCTTTTGGAGTATTGAACACCTATTGTATAATGTTTATTTACTTGTTTTGGTAGATCTATTTCATGATCAAAGGGCTTAATAATTATTGGTTTAGCTGACTCAATTGCATAAACTAAATCATTAACATTTCCTATATGGGAACTTCTTAGTATACCTATTTCTTGACTGAAATAACTGAAATTTGTTTTCCATTGGCTAAGAATTTTATTTTTTCCAAATGTTAATGAGATATTATTCTCGTCAGTACCAGAATTTGAAAGCACATATTCTGGAGCAGAAAAGTCACCATATCTCTTTACCAATGCTTGAGCTTTAAAATAATTTCCACTATTGTAAGACTTTATCCATGAACTAACAATATTTAAACCACGTCCATTGGTAGATCCACTTAAAATTGATTTCCCATACAATGAGTCATTAATCTTTGGAAGGGTATTTTCAAGAACTATAATTCCGCCTGGAGTATCGCCTGAATACTTCAACACCCCTGCTCCCTTAATCAAACGAATTTCTTCAAAAGCATTTAGGTCAACATTGGGAGCATGATCTTGTCCCCATTGTTGATTTTCTATCTGTACACCATCATAAATGATACCCACACGACTCCCAAACATACCATGAATCATGGGTTTAGAAATCACATTTCCTGTAGTCAATATATTAACTCCACTAATTTGCTCTAAGGCATTTGCCAACCCCTTTCCACTATAATTATCTTTTTGCAACGATGATAATGAATAGGCACTAGCTGTGGATAAAAGATCTTTTATTTTACTATCCTCTATGATTACCTCATCAAGAGATTCTATGTGATGTTCTAAATAAATTTTTTTAAAAACTGATTTATTTATATCTAGTTCCAGATATAAATCTTGACAGTTGAGGTGAGAAATTTTACATTTGATTTTTCCTGAACATTGACTTTCAAATTTAAAAAAACCGTTATAATCTGAAAAAACAGTTTGATCACTATCAAGAACTTGGACAACTGCTAAACTAATTGGGGAGTTATCATGTAAATCTAAAATTTGCCCCTCAAATTGCAAATCACACTTTTGGCAGTAACAAAAACTGGCGGCCAGCAGTGAAACGCCGGCCGCAGTTTTTTTTAAGCTATAAAAGTTTAAACATTTAGAGTTTTTAGATTTTAGATTAAATAGCTCAGCAATAAATCTAAAAAGACTAATCATTCAACATGAACCTCAAAATCAATTTCAAAATCAGTTGCACCACCAAAATCTGTCCTTGTAGTACCTGTTTTTTGAGTGGGTTCGTGAATGAGATAACCTACAACATCACCAGAGGTTTCTCCAGTTGTTGTCCAAGTAGTTTTAATATATAGTGAATTACCATTACTATCGACGGTGTCGTCAGAGGCAGGTTCAATTGAAAAACCACTTAATTCATCAGTAATTGCATAAAAAACTTGATGCTCATCCTTCTCCTCAATGATTTCTTGAGTAATATTTTCTATATTGTTAGGATCAGTGTCGTTATAAATAAACATTGATACGTTGTAACTTGAATTAGCCTCTAATTCAATCTCAGTATGTTCTCCGTCATGGTCGTCATGATCGTCATCCTCTTCTTCTTCTTCATGATCATCATGATCATGACCCTCAACTTCAAAATTATATTTGATAGTCTCAGATGAACCTACTTTACTGACTTCAAGAGTAACTAAAGTGACTATTTCTTCTTCATGGGCAGGTTCGGGGTCTTCGTCTTTAGAACAAGCGAAAATTAAAACAAATAAAAATAGGGCAATTATGGGTTTGACAAAAATATTATTAAACATTATTTTGATTTTTAAAATGATACGAAATCACTCCACCCCAAGGGATAAGCGACAAAAAATACGGGTAAACTCAAATAGTAGGTGGACCCCGAAGAGTATCTATCGCATCAATGGAAAAAGAATATCCCAGGTAGAAGAATGTATACTTCTTTTGTTGAGAGGTCGAAGCCAAAATATACTCAGCCTCATGGGAAATTTCAATACTGGTCGCAAAATTATAGTCCAGTACATCGCAATCCAAATCAATTTCATGAAGGTGAGTCTCAGAAATTTCACAAGTTTTGTGATTATGACCTTCAAAAAGATGGTAAAAAGAGCCCCAATAGGGTAACATCAAAATTCCCGTCAGAAGAGAAGATAGTAATATTTTATTCACATTTAGTGACATAATCTTTTTACGGATAAGCAGGTGCAAATATAAGGGTTAATCTTTAATTTAGCATATTTGCTTATTATATTAAAAATATGAAATCTAAACATATTTCTTTCCTAATCATTAGCTGGATGGCACTTTTGGTTGGCTGCGAATCTTCACCCTCCAAAAAAATCAAAAAGGATATAACTCCAACCAAACTACCCAAAGGAATGGTTTGGATCCCCGAAGGACAATTTTTGATGGGCAGTGAAGGGCCTCAGGCACGACCCGATGAAGGGCCAGTACATACCGTAAAAGTTAATGGTTTTTGGATCGACCAAACCGAAGTAACCAATGCTCAATTTGCCTCTTTTGTAAAAGCTACGGGTTATATTACAACCGCCGAAAAATCGGTTGACTGGGAAGAAATGAAAAAACAACTCCCTCCTGGCACGCCCAAGCCACATGATTCTCTTTTACAAGCTGCTTCTTTGACCTTTAAAAGCACCAATGGTCCAGTAGACCTAAACAACTATGCTGCTTGGTGGGAATGGAAACCCAAGGCCAACTGGCGTCAGCCCAGAGGAAAAGGAAGTTCAATAGAGGCGAAAGAAGATCATCCTGTTGTA